>CAZHRR010000005.1:2291-36069 GCA_964534955.1 uncultured bacterium | reverse complement strand
AACACTGTAGAACCAGTCCCAGAAGGGCTTAATTTGAAGTGAGAAATGTTAGTAATTATAAATTATACGGCCTAAACGATTTTACGCAATTGTAGTTTATTTCACTACTTCAATATTTAAACATGATAATTAGAATATTAGTCAAAGCAATTCCACACTACCAGTATAATTAAGACAAGTGAAAACCGCTTTTTGAGTTCTTTATATATCGGTAAAAGTAAAACTATGCGAAAACAAACTCACCCCTCGCCTTTTGAATGACAAGTCGGACAGGCCGTCCGGCGGCGGACACCCACTCTCTTAGAAATAGAGAGGAAAAATTCAAAAGAATACTGATTCTAATCTTCCCTCTCTTCAATAGATGGGAAAAATAAAAAAGCAAAAATAGCTGTCATTCCGCAGGATGCTGTGCATGATCCAACATAAGTAGTCATTGACGACGGTGTCAACTGCCACCGATCAGTGACCCTTTCAGGGTTCACCGACCCTCCTACGTTTCACTACCTGTCTACTCCCACAATTGCGGTATACGACAGACAGGCGGACGGGCAGGCGGTTTTGATTGTTTGTTTTCTTCCCTCTCTTTCTAAGAGAGGGACCGACCTGCCCGAATGCTTCGTTCAGGCGGGGGGTGAGTTTATACTTAATAGCTACTGCTCTTCAGACAGCGGCGCCACCAGCACTCTCGTCCGGATGACCCACGCCCGGCGGAATCCAATCCGCTTGAGGCGGCTCTGCGACTCCTCAGCCAGTGGACGATTGAGATAATTCCCCACGCGAACCTAATAATAGGGTGGATCGTAGGTCACATACACTTCGCCGGGGAAGCTGCCTCTAACACGAAATGTCGGGGGCAGGTTGAGTGAAGCTTTTCATGCGTTTATCAGATGGCTGGGTTCGTTCTATCACCGATACCAAGTATCAGATTTTCTACACTAATGTCTTCGTCAATTTCATCCCAATGCAATCCTGATCCTCCACCACTAATAAGGTATGATTCTCTTTGTGATTTTGTAGCATTCAGTAATCGAGGGAAATAGGCTAATGGAATACTAATTTCCCGTCCATCAGTGAGAGCGACCCGCATATTATCTTTATCAAAGTCTATTTTTTCTGCTAAAGCATTAGTCAAGACTAAAGTATTCATTCCACTTCCTCTCAATTAATTTTTGATTTTGCCCAACAACTTCTGCCAACTTTCTTAGTTCTACAGGAGAAAAGCCGTAAGAATTTTCAAGGGAAACAAAAGGACTTACCCAGAACTTTGCAACTGAAATACCTTTTCGAACATGTATATGACATAGTTCTAATGGTTCGCCTTCATTAGAATAGAAGAAGAACCGATAACCTTTATTTCGGAAAATTGTTGGCATTATTTGCAATCATTTTTACAAAACATAATTTAAGGATGTATTGTTATTAAAAATAGCAGGAAACCTAACCTCTTCCTCTCATTAAGAGCTACTGCTCTTCAGACTTTGGCGCCACCAGTACTCTCGTCCGGATGACCCACGCCCGGCGAAATCCCATCCGTTTGAGCCGGGTTTGCGACTCCTCAGCCAGTGGACGATTGAGATAATTCCCCACGCGAACCTTATAGTAGGGCGGATCGTAGGTCACGTACACTTCACTGGGGAAGCTGCCCTGGAGCTGAGCCTGGAGAGTATCGGCCTCTTCATGATCACGGGTAGAAAGGACCTGCACACGATAGCCGTCCCCTGTGGAATCTGCAGGAATGTCTTCCACTTCTTCCTCGAAAGGGAGTTTGTCACCCGGTTCAATGATCAGCGGCAGTTCAAACTTCGGCTCTTTCAGCTCGCTGGGATCAAAACTTTCGTCCAGCTCCGGCTTTTCATCCTGCGCCAACAGGAAAAGTGGTAATAGGAATAATATTACTATTTTTACCAAGACAGGCTCCTCACGTCTGCTGACTGTACCCACCCCTTGCTGCCGTCAATGGACTCCACCTCGTGCCACTCCTTCTGCTCGCTGACTATTTTAACTTTCGTTCCCTCCGGAAGGTGAAAGAGCGTTTTGGCTCCCGGATGAGGCGCCGATTTGGCGCCTACACCCACATGAGCCACGACGATGGCATCCGACAGCGTGGCTGCATCCTGCCTAACATCCAAGAAAATCAAGCCGGAAACTATGATCAAACCAATCATCACCACAAAAGGGGCTTTCGTAACCTGAGCAGTACCAGCGCTGCCCAGATGGGAAAGGGCAAACAGCGTTCCACTCACCAGAAATGCCACACCGGAAATTAACAGCCATTGATGAGGTTCGAGAGCACTTTTCACGGAATTATAAATCCTGAGAAGGAAGAACGGTTGGGGCAGTTCGGCAATACCCGCTTCCCGCTTGGTGAAGGTCAGATTATGCCGAAGGTCGTCATCACCCTGATTCAGCTGCAGTCCTTTCTCGTATGCCCAGATGGACTGTCCCATAGAGCCGAACCGGTAATATGCATTTCCCAGATTGTAGTAGAGATCGGTGTGATTGAAACCGTTTGCCAAAATTGTCTCGTAGCTGTTTATCGCCTCAGACCAGGAGGAATCATCGAAGGCCTCATTCCCATCGCGGAACAGTTTCTCAAGAGCATCCTCCTGAGCCGCCGTAGTTGAGAGAATAACCAATGCCATCACAAGGTTCGCCTTCAAAGCTCTCCCTCCAGATTGCTCAGGAGTTCGGCAACATTTCCCGCCAATTCTACTGCGCTTTCTTTAGCCGCTCCCGGAGAAAATCGACCCTCGTTGCACGCTGTCAGTATCTGCCACAGCTCTTCCCTCTTATCATCTGTGACAATACCCATCAGCAGAGTATCTATGTTGTAGGTGTCCAATCCGGCAGACGGCAGTCCAAACTTATCGGCCACATAGCCGGTAATTGCTTCTGTGACACTCCCGTAGTCATCATCGGAAGAAATGCGTTTGAGCTGTCTGCGGCACCGCCGTAAAGCCGTCCGGGCTCGAGCTTCACGCTTGCGGGACTCCCTGTCACCCTGCACCAGGCGCACTGCACCCGGAACAATGAAAAGCACGGCTCCCGCACTGGCAAGCCACCAGAAAATCATCGGTATCACTTCATGACGGATGAGACGGAACTGTACCGGATATGTCCGGATGTAACGAATGTCTTCATCCAGTTGGATAACATCCCGGGGAGTACCGCTCACTGATGGAGTACCATTGCCCTTTTCAACATTGAGCCGTACCGGCTCGGAGTAGGCAATCTTCCAGGAATTCTCGGCTGGATTGAAGTAAGCAAGTTCCATCTCAGGCACGATAAAGCGACCAGACCGGCGGGGCATGATGATGTATTCCCACCGTTTGACACCTGTAAAATCGTCCCGGAACACGTCGCGGTCGAACACCGGTCTCTTCCTGTCAAAAATTTCCACACCGCCGGGGAAATCGGGTTCGCCTATCTCAACCAGATTCAGATTCCCGGTACCCTCCAGCTCTACTAAGAAAGTGACGGCTTTGTTCTCTTCCACAACAGTTGTATCTATTGATGTACTAAGCGAGAATTTACCCACTGCCCGAGTGGCATTTCCCGGACGGCCTTCGACCGGCAGGGGATGAATCGTCAGTTCCAGCGGTTCCGATTCCAGTACCAAACGCTCAGTCCGGGGAAATATGGAGAATGGATCACCAAAGCGAAAATCATCGAAAGTCGGTACCTGGTTAACCGAGCGGCTTTCAATGGCTACATTCAATATCATGGGATCCAGACTCAACTGTCCGGTCTCGGTGGGAAAGAGGGCAATCTTTCCTAATGACGCTTCATTATACCGCACTCCATCCCGTTCGCGAAGACGAAACTTTGGCGACCTGGGCGACTGGAGCTCCTCCTTCCAGAAACCGATGCCCTGAGGTTTCTGGACGATGGAAAGGTCTTTGATGTTCACTTGAGTGTAAAGCAGGAATTCCACTGTGATCTGTTCGCCGATGTAGGCTTCTCTCTTGTCGGCTTCTGCCACCAGAAAAACATTCTGTGTCTCCCGCTCAGGCTGCTGCCTGCGCTGCGCTTGTGGTCTGGACGACCGGGAGACTTGAACGGTAATGGGCTTTGTGGAGTAACTCTTTCCATCTACCTTTACTTTAAGAGAAGGAATGGTAAGCTTGCCCTGTTTCCTGGGTAGGAGATTCCATGAGAGTGTGAAAGCGGTTGTTACCTTGTTGTTGTACATCTGGTAGCTGCTGCTTTGAGAAGGTCCGCTGGCGATGGTGAAGTCCTTGATTGGACTGAGATTTACATTCGGAAACCCTTCACTCCCCTCAGCCCGCACCTCAAAGCTAATGTGCTGGTTCAGGTTAATCTTTTTCTTATCCACCGACGCCACCACTCGCACCTGGGCCGTGGCAACAGCCGCGAAGAGAAACAGAATCGTGAACAGGCGTTTCATCCTACCAGTCTTTCTCCGGCTTTTTGGATTTCATCTTATCCACGAACAGCTTCGGCCGCAGTTTCTCCTGTGCTCGAAGAGCATCCAGGATCGCTTCTGAATCGGGCTTTTGCTCAGTTTGGTTCATCTCCTGTGGACTGCTCTGCTGCTCTTCCTGTTTTTCTTCAGCTGAATCTTTCTGCTGCTCTTGCGATTGCTTCTGCTCCTGCTGATCCTTTTGATCTTCCTGGCTCTGCTGCTCCTGGTTTTTTTTATCCTCAGAATTATCCTCAGATTGATCCTGTTGTTGCTGTTGATTCTGCTGCTGAGGAGGTTGCTCCAGCATTTTTTTAAGAGCCAGTTCGTAGTTATGTTTGGCATTCTCATCCACCGCATTGAGCGTGAGAGCTTTCCGGTATGCGTCCACAGCTTCCGCATACGAGGGAGGCTGTCCCGGCTGGACTTCAGATGGGGCACTTGCTCCTTGTTCGGCTTTCGAATAGAGCGTATTCCCCAGATTGTAAAGTGAAGGAAACAGGAGATTCTGATTCCCCGATTCTACGGAGGACTTGAACTGATTTTGTGCCTGATCAAGTTCTCCATTCTGAAACGCCTCATAACCGGCATTAAATTTCACTTCAGGTACATCGGGATGTTTCTCCAGAATAGCGCTGTACTTTGCTTTTTCAGCAGGATCGCTGCTGCTCTGAGCTGCAAGAGACGACAGTATGAGAAAAGCCCATATACTGGTTTTAGACAAAGCGTCCACGCCACTCCCTCTCTTCTCGCCTGCGAGTTGAAATCAGTATCTCAGCCAAAAACAATATCAGCCCTGCGGCAGCAAAATATTGGTACCGGTCCTCAAATCCAGCATATTCATGAGTCTGCAACGTCTTTTTCTCCATACTGCCTATCGCCTCAGAAATCGGTACAATACCGGCTGATCCATCATCCACTCGAATATATTGACCGTCCGTTTCACTTGCAATAGTACGGAGGATTTCCTCATTAAGTCCAGTCGTTACCAATTCGCCTGATGATTTCTTCTTGTAATCAGTTACCAATCCCTGCGAATCGAGGACGGGGATCGGAACCCGGTCTTGAGATCCGATACCTGCTACATGAATCACAATTCCCTCACTCTTTGCCTTATCAATCGCTGCCGAGATATCACCTTCATGGTCTTCTCCGTCGGTGATCATTACGAGTGTCCGGAATTTTGGATCATCCTCGGGAAATGATGCCGCCGCCAGATTAACGGCATCCGCCAGGGCAGTTCCCTGCAGCTCGATCATGGAAGTCTCTACGGCATCCAAAAATAGTCTGGCCGCATCAAAATCTCCCGTGAAAGGGAGGTAGAGGTGGCTCGTCCCGGCGAATACTATCATCCCCACTCGATCTCCCCGCAGACGGGAGAAAAGCTGGCGGGCTTCGAACTTGGCCCGGTCGAGGCGGTTGGGACGGACATCCCTTGCCAGCATGCTGTTGGAAATATCCAGCGCCACAAGTACATCCACTCCCTCCCGCTTGACCTCACGGAGCTGAGTTCCAATCTGGGGTCCGGCTGCAGCAGAAATCAGCATGATAATCCCCATCCAGCGCAGGGTACGTCGCCATTTGCCGGCGGATTGGTTCACACGGGAAAAAAGTCTCTCCCTTACCTTTGGACTCCCCCATTGGTCCAATTCCTTTTCAAGCCTGCCCCGCAGCAGCCAGGATACAACTGCAGCTGCAGCCAGCAGACCGTAAAGCGCGAACATCAGCGGGTAGCGGAATGCTATCATCTAATCTCTCTGCCTGAACCAGAATCGTCGAATAAAGCGCTCACTCACCGCCAGGGCAACTGCAGGAAAGAGAAACCACGCAAAGATTTCTCTATACTCAGTGTAATCGGTCACCGATACTTCTGTCCGTTCCAGCTTGTCCAATTCATCGAAAATAAATGAGAGCCCTTTTCTGTCGTTTGCGCGGGAATATTGACCTTTTGCCGTCTCTGCAATGGCAGAAAGTGTCTCTTCATCAATCTCCATCTCCTGATAGACGAGTTTTTTACGCCCGGTGAAGGGATCTACAACCGGATAGGGTACTTTCCCTTCCCTACCAATACCGATAGTGTGGATAGTGATACTGTAATCAGTAGCCATCCTCGCCGCTGTGAGGGGATCGAGTTCCCCGGCATTGTTGCTGCCGTCGGAAAGGAGTACGAGAACCTTGTTTTCCACATGACTGTCACGAAGACGATTAATTCCCATAGCCAGAGCCATTCCGATAGCCGTGCCGTCGTGCTGCTCATCAATGATGGTGACCTGATTCAGGATACTCGTTACCACATCGAGATCCACTGTCAGAGGGCACTGGAGGTAGCTTTCTCCTGCGAAGACTACCAGTCCGATTCTATCATGCTGCCGGGCAGCAACAAAATCGAGAGCTTCCAGTTTTGCCGCTTCCAGCCGGTTCGGTTTAAAGTCCTCAGCCCGCATGCTGCCGCTGATATCCAGGACGAGCATTATGTCCACTACTTCCCATGAAGATTCACTTTCCTGTAAAGACATTCGCGGACGGGCCATTGCGATGATCAGCATAGCTATGATCAAAAGTGTGAGCCCATTCAGGATGTTTATTTTCCATTGCCCGGAAAGACCAGATACTGCCTTGATAGCAGTGATGGATGAAAACCTGACTGATCCTTCCCTGCGGCTTCCCCAGCGGACGTACCACCAGACGAGCACGGGGACAATTCCCAGCAAGAGCAAAATCCAAGGGTGAGCGAATTCAAACATGTTTCATCAGTTAGAGCTTCTTGATACTCTCAACAAATAATGCGCTGCACAAACAGAAGTTTCCGCTTCATACGACAGCTTGGCACCAAATAAGTCCACTTCTGTAAATCCTTTTCAATCTATACTGAACTTAGCCCATGACATTTTTAGTTTGTTGGCTTATTGCAGTACCTAGAACATATTGTGCTTCAGCATTACAAATCTAGTATTAGAGAATGCTTACAATTAACAAATAGCATTAATTCTTACAGCTTCCTGGATGGCGGCTCTAAAAACTATGTCAATACCGGCAGATAATCCGAAATCAATACATTTTTTGGCAGTTGCAATTTCCATATCATTTAGTTCTCTGTTAATCATTTCTTTTGCTTCGTGTTGTAACCATTCCTTTGAAACACAGAATAGTATTTCGTCATTTAGCTTTTCCATATCCTATAGATTTAACTCCTTCTGTAATTCAATTAGATTTTTTTCTGCTGAATATAGTAATCCAATATTATCTGGGATAATGTGAATATATCTGCTCTGCAATTCTGGGAAGCTACTGGAAACCTGTGAAAACCGTTTGTTCTGATTTGTAACGATGTACATCTTTGTATTGTAATCTCGTAGGGAAGCCAATCTTCCAAATCCAGACCAAACACCTGTAGTAATTTCTACTTCAAACGCATATTCGGGATAATATCCCTTGCTTACTTTCCGATACCAAATCACATCAATGTTTCGCAACGACTTGTAATCAGAATACTGCAGTTTTGGACATTCTCTTAATGTGGTTAGTACTTTTAGCTTTTGACGATTGAATTGCTTGCTCTTATCAGGACAATAAGTTTCATATCCTCTGATATTACCTATCTCTATAAGCCGTCCTTGTAGCACACTATGAATGCTTTCTACTGCACTTTGAGGTTTAGCTTTAGTGTTTGGAGGATTTGAAATTAAGTTCCAATTATTGATAAATTCGCTACAGTCTAAGCGGTTACCCCTTCCACTCAAAACGAGTTCTAAATCTCTTGTAAAGTTCATTTTATATTCGCCATTTCTGTCATGACTTATTTGAGGTAAATGGTTGACCAAAACATCTGTTGGGATAAAAATAGTTTTGCCAACATCACCACAGATAAATGCAACAAAGGAATTGTCCAAATTGTAAATTTCTTCAGCGCTAATATAATTTAGGCCAAAGAAATACCGCTTACCTAAATCGGATGCAGTTCTTACTAAAACATTTGAATTATTGAGAGCAAAAGTGTTAGTACGCATAATAGCTACAGGCTCAACCGTAAGCCCTTGTAATTTTGCTTCATCCAAAAATTGTAGTAATAGTTTTTGAGGGTTTCTCATTATGCTGCAAATTTCAATTAATCTTTTCTTTCAAATCCAAAAAGGTTATTACCTCATTTACTAGCCTCTTTTTAGTACGTAATTTCGTCATAATGTTAATTCTCAATTTTCTTTAACATTAATTCTAAGCTACAGTCATTATTCCATTCCTACTTATCAATACGACCTTCCATCCTACCTGAGACTGAAACATTAATATCAAATCTCATTTCTTCTTCTTTATCGTATGTTTGAATTTCATGACGGCAAAATTGACTTCAATAGCAGTTTCGCTTTCGGTTACTTCCATATCGCTATAGATTAAATCAGCCATTAGTTCACCGGTTTTCTCCATTATACTTTTCTGAATAGTTTTATCAGAAGTTTGAGATAATTCCTGCATTGTCCGTGATAAAGTCCGCAATTTTGTAACTGCTTCGATAATGGCGATGGTGGCTTCAGTTGCCTGCTTGCTTTTAAGGATCGTCGCCAGCATATACAGTCCTTTTTCAGAGAAGGCTTTTGGCATTACCCTCGTTTTAGATAATTTTGTGGTGGAAAATTTCCACCGCAAATCATCGAGTTCATCTTCTGTAAGTTTAATAATATATCCTTTTGGAAATTTATCGGGATTATTCTTAACTGATTTATTTATATCTCTTGTTTCCACTCCGTAAATTTTAGCCACATCGCTGTCCAGAATGACTTTTTCTCCTCTGATGTCAATAATCAGTTCTTCGATTTTTTCTATTTTTATGATACCCATTTTATTCACACCCCGATTTGCTCCATTCATGAAATTTGAAACTTGGGGTCATTTGCCAGTTTCCCCTAGTGAAATATGTTCCGCTTCCATTATAGAATATTCTCCTTCCCTATAGAAATAGTTCAGCTTTGCTCCACATTTCACAGGGTAAACGTCGAATTCCACATGGCAAGTGCTCCACATTTCACGGGACGGACAGTTTCGAGTTTCCAATGTCAAATATAACCATTCAGTCTTTGGTAGGATCTTGTACGCAGCGCACAAATCAGCGACGGCATACCCCTGTGGAATATGCTCCTCTGTCACATTCCAAGGCGTGAACGGGCTCGCTGTAGTCATTCTTTAGTATTAATTCCATTTCTATTTATTATTGCGTTATTCCATCCCACCTGAGACCGAATGGTTAATTGCCTATCTTATTTTGACTTCTGAAGAGAAAATCCTTCAATCACTTTTGGGCTTATCCTCGTCAGGCTTTTCATCAACAGATTTCACCGCTTCATCCAGTTCATTTTCAACATCCTTGACAGCGCCCTTAAATTCACGTATACCCTTCCCTAATCCCCGGGCAAGTTCAGGTAACCGCTTAGCACCAAAGAGCAGCAGAATCGCCAGGAAGATTAGAATAATCTCCCATGGCCCGAGTTGACCGATGAGAAACGGGATGTTCATAAGGTTGTGCATAACTTCCTCCTTTTGAATTATTTAACGGAAATACAGCAAAAAGTAGTAAGCTGCCGCCAGACCAAATATAGCGGAAAAGTTGAGTGAAATTCTCAGTCCCAGTATCAGTTGAATCACCAGCAGATTAATATTGACAGCATCATCCGTACCCAGCAGGCCGCCCAGTGAAAAGTCTATGGTTTTCAGGAAGAAATCCTTCACCACACCTTCCGGCAGGACATATGCCAATCCTGACCCAAAAAGTGATCCAACCATAGCACCCATCAGGAGCACCAGCAAAACAAAACCCAATGATCTACGATGCATAATAGGCCTCTATCACTCTGATGTAATAAAAAGCTTCATTTTCATAGTTCGTGATTAGTGCCTTCTTCTATTTCAATTTGCACTTCAAGTTCATCACGCTGCGTCAGTGAGTTTACCATACCCCAGCCTACATAGATTACAGCACCTGGAAAAATGGCATATTCACGACCTACAGCTCCTACAGCTGCCAGCACAAGAACCACTATCAATTTAATAACTGCCTTTCTGCCGCTGCCTAACTCAGGGATTTTGCTGTATCTGATGTGACTGATCATCAATAGTGCCAGGCCAAACATAAGTGAAAGGGCAATTCGGGGATCCCCGGCATCACCTTTTACGGCATAGCTGAAAAGAACAAAAGAAGAGATGACCAGAGCTGCTGCAGGCGTTGGAAGACCGATAAAAAACGGAATGGGTCCGTCGTCACTGGAGACATTAAAGCGAGCCAGCCGGAATCCACCTGCTAATAGTGGAACAAAACTGATAATAACAGCAACGAGTGGAAGGAGATTCTGGAGATAGGCAAAATATATCATCACAGCCGGAGCCGTACAAAACGATACCATATCAGCGATGGAGTCAAATTCCATCCCAAAATGGCTGGGAACGCCAAACATGCGGGCTAATTTGCCGTCAAGAGCATCGAATAGAGCCGCAGCTATAATGAGCCACGCTGCCTTCTGGAAATGACCTTGTGCCGCTGACAGTATAGCCAAAAATCCAAAAAACAGATTCACGAGAGTAAAAATGCTCGGAACTACGTTCTTCCTGATTCTTATCTTTCTCTTCAATTCATCTCTCCTATGATTGTCTCGCCCCCTGTTACTTTTTGTCCAACTGACACTGAAATTTCAGCTTCTGAAGGCAGCACTAAATCGGTTCTTGAGCCAAAACGGATGAAGCCGAATCTTTGACCTGGGGATACCTCGTCATCCTCTTGTAAATAACAAAGAATCCGCCGAGCCAGTATTCCAGCAATTTGCTTGACTTTTATAAGATGTCCTTTGGATTTGATATGTATTTCTGTCTGCTCATTGACTTCTGATGCCGCTTCTTTGAATGCAGCCAGAAAGTGCCCTTTCCGGTATTTGACAGATGAAACTATCCCTGCAATGGGTATCCGGTTAACGTGTACGTTAAACAGTGATAGAAATATGGAAACCTGTTTTGCTGGAGCTTCCAGATCGGGATCGTAGTCTATATCGTCAATGTAGACTATTTTCCCATCAGCGGGCGAAAGTATGATGTTCTCTCCTTCTGGCGAAATCCTTTTGGGATCGCGGAAAAAGTGAAAGCAGAAGAGAGCCAATACAGCAAATATTACTGTCAGTATCAATAGTAACAGCTGCTCTGTCACCCAGCCAATGAATCCGCTGAGTACTGCTGCAATGAGTGAAGTCATTACGAATGGACCGCCTTCTGGAGCTAATGTCAATTTACCTTTCACTTACTCATACATCCGATAGTTTTACGGAAGCCTCAAAGTACAGACCTTCCCGGAAAAACGAAACATGAATTGAGTCGCCCGAACGAAGATCAGCATCTTCAATAACATTGAGAATATCGTGTCGTGAGTTTACAGCATAACCATTGACTCTGAGGATAACATCACCTACCTGAAGCCCTGCTTCGTCGGAACTGCTGCCGACCGCTACATCGGTGATGATCACACCTGTTACTTTTGGCAGATCCAGCGTCTGTGCCAGATAGCGATCAACCCTTTGCACTCGAAGCCCAGTGGCAAAACTCCTGTCTATCCTGCCGTAAAGTTTAAGCTCTTCCGCAATTTCTTTCGCCCGGTTGATTGGGATAGCGAATCCGATACCGATAGAACCCTCGGAGTAACCGCCTCCAGTGTAAATAAAAGCATTGATCCCGATTACCTCTCCCTTGGCGTTGCAAAGGGGTCCTCCGCTGTGTCCGGGATTGATGGATGCATCCGTCTGTATCATCCCGATATAAACCCTCCCCTCAACCTCACGTCCTAAGTCGAGATCCACGGAACTGACAATTCCGGCTGTCGCAGTAGGCTGCTTATTGACATCTGCCAGTCCGAAGGGGTTACCCATGGCAACTACCCATTCACCAATGATCATGTCATCGGAATTCCCGAGTTCCGCATAAGGGAGCCCTCTCCCTTCGATTTTCAGAAGAGCAATATCGCTGCTCCGGTCTGAACCGACGATCTCTGCGTGGTACTCGGACCCTCCCGGAAGTGTCACCTTGATCTCTTGAGCCTTTTCCACAACATGCTGATTGGTAATAATGTAACCATCAGGGCTGATCAATACACCTGATCCGAACGTTTTCACAGAACGGCGAAAAATATCTCTCGGGAACCAAAACTCAAAGAAGGGATCGTTGAAAAACGGCGAGCGGGTAATTTCAGCCGTCTGAATGACATTGACACTTGCCACAGCTGGGCTCACTTTCTCAATAGTGCGAGTGATGGCAGTTTCTCGGCTCTTATCCAGCGATCCCGCACTAAGAGGTACGAGAACTGCAGCAATAAGAGCAATAAATATGGCAGCAGAATATTTGCGCATCAGTAGGTAACCTCTTCCAGACAGAGACCTTGAGCAGGCGCTCTTGATACTTGCGCCTTGGGATCACATGACTCTAAAAGTGTAACAAAATCTTCTACTTTCATCTTGCCTTTCGCTGCTTCCATCATCGTCCCTACCAGATACCGAATCTGGTGCTGAAGAAAGCGATTTGCCTCTATCGTGTAAGTTACGAAATCCTCGTCACTAATCCACTCAGATTGGTGGACGATACATCTTCTATTTTTTGCTTCTGACGACCATTTGCTGAAAGAGGTAAAATCGTGTTCACCCCTGACTTTCTCTGCACACGCCTGCAGGATTTCAATAGATGGTTTCCATCCAAGCCGCCAGACGTAATTTCTATCGAGGATGCCTTCATTTGTCCGGCAGCGATAGGTATATCGCCGGCTTTTTGCGCTGAACCGGGCGTGAAAATCATCACCCTCTTGCCGGCATGTGTGAACATACACGTCCTCACTGATATTTCCATTTATCGCACGACGCAGTTCTTCTACATCCCATTGTTTGTCTAACCTGAAATTTGCCACCTGCCCCTGGGCATGAACACCAGCATCTGTCCTCCCAGCACCGTGGATGCGAACCGGTTCTCTGCTATTGAGAGTCTTTAGTGCAGATTCCAACTCACCTTGAACCGTCCTCGCATGGGGCTGAAGCTGCCAGCCTGCAAAATCGTTGCCGTCATATTCGATAGTGATACAGTAGTTAGGCAAGTGAACTGAATCCCAAAACAACGAGTAGGCAGATCCCGGCAGCGGCTAAATCAGCAAGTCCGAAGTATCTCGGCAGGGCAACCCCCCGGGGGACAGTGCTTCCAAATCTGCGGACTGTCATGGCGAGGCCGAGATTTTCTGCCCGGTGGAAAATATTCGAAACAACTGCAGGCAGATATTGTGCCAAACGAGTAATGGCTGCAAATCTCCCTGAAGTTTCATTAAAGCTCAATGCCTTGTCCATGGCTCGACGAGTGGAAAATTCATCCCTGAACATGGGGAAGAATCGGAAGACGAGATAGAGCATTTGAAAAGCATATTCCACCCACAGCCATTTTCTCCCTGTTGTACGCCAAATCGTTCTGACAGAATCCAGAACTGCAGCCGCCAAAGTAAGCTCCAGGAAGACTGCCATAGCAATAAGCACAAGGAAAATCCTTAATATTGGCATAACCAGCAGGCGCAACTGTTCCACGATTCCACTGCCTGACAGAATCACAGCCAGAGGAAGGTAAAAAACAAGCATTACGGGTAGGAAAAGTATGAATGGTTTCACTCTTCGGAGGATTGACTTTATGGACAATTGATTGAAGACAGCCGTCAATCCCAGACAAGAAGCAAGCCAGATCAGATGGAGAGGAGTCGTCGCTTTAAACGTGAGTATTAGAAAAAGTATCGCTGCCAACAGCCAGGTAAGAGGGTTCAGTCGAGTCGCTTCCATCCACTCAGAACCTGAAGTTCAGTCTCAATTCTGCCCCTTCGGATGTCTGTTGAACTTCCGCATCCAGAGCTTTCTTCCGGCTCAGACTGACCACGTCAATGGCGGAAACTATTCTATTTACTATCATGCCGGCGATTGTGAAAGCTGCAACAGATTTGGCCTGGTCACGGCGGATCAGGAAATTGCGATATTTCCTGCGGCGCTTATCAGACTCCCACGACCAGTCGTAGCCGGCCTCAGCGGAATATGTCTCATAAGGCGACCGGGCCCGCTGCTGGTAGGCATTATAAGCATCCATGCTCTCATAAGTACTCAGATTCACAAAGAACTGGTCGTCTTTGCCAGATAAATCTGCGCCGGAATAACGCACTGCATAAGCCCTGAGTCGAGAGTCATCACCCGACACTGTCCAGAGACTTCCAGCTAACAGAAGCCACAATCCCATCTCGCTCTTAACAAAAAACCGACCCCGCCGGTTCTCGCCAAGGGAAAATTCACCCAGCCCGGGTAAAAGGAGTGATTTGCCAATGGTTCCCCGCAATGAAATCTGCTCGGCTTGCGCTGTTTGCTGCAATAACAATTGGTCAAAACCTGAACCTTCAGATGCTTCAACTTGGGGTAAAGTCAAAAGCGACACCAGCAGAAACACTACCGTTTTCTGTACCAAATCCAAAATCCTCCAATAAAAGTGAACAGCGTAATCAGCCAGGCGAAAAGGTCACCAAACCGACCGTAAAAGGTTAACCCATCCGACGGGGAAACGCCAGCGTAGATTATACCTTTCTCATCCAAATCGAGTTTGGAGACAAACCTGCCTGCTTCGTCAACATGGACCGAAATACCTGTATTCGCACTACGCAAAACCGGCATCCTATGTTCCACTGCCCGCAGCCGGGCTAAGGCGACATGTTGATACGGCTCAGATGTGTTCCCAAACCAGCCGTCATTCACCACAATCACCAGAAATCGCATTCCCTGAGATACAAACCTGTTCACAAGTCTCGGGAATGACGATTCATAGCAAATGACTCCAGCAAACTGGACTTCATTCAGAAAAAAATCTGTATAGCGGGAGCCGGGATTGTAGTGACCAAAACTCAAATTTTCAGTCAGCGATACCTGTGCATCGAGAGGGTTGAATTCCGCCATGGGAACAAGATGAATTTTATCATACGTTTCAATGCTTCCATCCACCCCTAACATGAAAATGCTGTTGTAATGTTCGAGATGACCGTCTTTTCTATCATAGTCGAGAGCGCCGGTGAAAAGCGGAATACCATATTCTGCAACTCTCTGCTGTATATATCGCCTGCGAAATCTATCCCGTCGAAGATAGGTGGGTACAGCACTCTCAGGCCAAACCACCATATCAACATCCTCCTGAGCAGCCTCCACGTAAAGTGAATCGAGAACGTTGAAGACCCACTGCCGCTTTGACCTGTCCCACTTATCGTGTGGACCCATGTTGGGCTGCACTACTGCAATCGTTAACTCGACTTCATCCGATGATTGAACCGGAAAGGAAAGCAATCGACCATAGCCGTAGAGCCACGGCAGGACCAGAGCAACAGCAGTCCATAAGCGCAGTCTCGGAAGCAACGGCGCAGGTGATCTGAGTAATCGAAAGAGGAACGTATTCATAAGTATTATCCAGAAGGCCAATCCGTAAATACCGGTGAATTCCACAATCTGGATAGGAGGCAGATAATCAGCATGTGTTGTGGCTAAAGATATCCAGGGAAACGCAAGCAGCCCATACGACTGGAAAAATTCCATTGCGACCCACACGAATGGAAAGATTAATAACCCTTTCCCTGTGCGCGAATGGAACCAGGCAATGACAGCTGCCAATATTGACCATTGAACCGACAGATAAAGAACAGCTCCCACAAGTGATAAAAATACAATCCAGAAAGTGGCTCCTGAATTAAGCGCCAGCCAGTAAAGAGCAATAGTGTTGGAAATCAGACCTGTAAGAAACGCTAACCAAGCCGCCTTGCCAGGTCGGGCTGATGTCAAGATTTCTATTAGCGGAACAAATGCTAAATAGGCTAATACGCCCAGCTTAAAGGGGGGATATGAAAGTCCTGTCAGAATCCCCGATGCTGTAGCCAACTGCCAGTGAGGTCTGTTCAGAAAGCGACGAAGGAAGTTCATCTGCGGCTGTCTAGAAAAGCCTGCAGCATGATGGCGGCTGCAGTTTCATCCACCAAACCCTTCTCACGGCTCGGTTTCTTGCCTTCTGTCTGAAGCAGTCGCTCGGCCTGCACAGATGTCAATCTCTCATCGAAATAAGATACCGGAAGACCGATTTTATCCAGGATAATATCAGCAAATTGTTCGGTCTTTTCTGTCTGTTTGGTATAGCCTCCCTTGAGCCCAATCGGAAGACCAACTACAATCTCTGTTACACTTTCCGCATCTATGATCCTCGCCAGTTCTGCTATCAGCTCATCAAGATTACTGATTGCTAATGTCATAAAGGGAGAAGCGATTGACCGGTTGGGATCAGTTATAGCTAATCCTATCCGTTTGGAGCCGTAGTCGATTCCGAGAATCCTACCCATATTTTGGATCAGGACTAAATGGGCTGGGAAAGTATTTCTTTCAGGACTCGTCCTGGCTTAAAGTGAGTCTTCCTGTGAGCAGGTACGTAGACTTCTTCGTTAGTCCTGGGATTCCGAGCCCGAGGCTTTGCTTTTGTGGGCTTTACTTGGAGGGTACCAAACCCCCTGATCTCGATGCGTATATTAAGATCATCTCCTGTCATCATTTCCTGTATTACATTGAATACTTCTGACACGGTTATATGAGAATCATTAAAGCTATGCCCAGTTCTCGATGCTACTTGTTTCGAGATATCTTTCTTTGTGTATTTTGCAACCATATTACGATGCCCTTTCTGAGTATATCGTTCCAGTAACTTCACCTATCCGTTTCAGCATAGAATTAAGCCTGCGCAGATTTGGCACAGTCACAACCAAAAAGCAGTTTGCTACACCGCTTTCATCCACTTTTATGTCCACACTCGTGATGTTGATGTTTAATCCCGAGATAGCTTCCGTCAAATCTTTAAGATACCCTTTCCGGTCCTCCGCCACTACTTTCAGGCGAACCAAAAATTCCTCTTTTCGACTGACATCCCACTCTACTTCCAGAATTCGGTCTGAGTCTTCACTCATGACCGGAAGATTTTTGCACTCAAGGCGATGTACTGTCACACCTCTCCCCCGGGTGACAAAACCGATAATCTCGTCTCCTGGGATGGGATTGCAGCACTTGCCAAAATTCATCATGATGTTGTCAATACCGTGAATCCGAACACCCTTAACGGTCCGGCGTGCTACAGTCAAGAAACGATCGCGCTCATCAATCTCTTCGATTACTGACTCTACAGCCTCCGGAGATATTTTCTGGATGAGTTCCCGAACCGTAATCTTACCATTACCTAGAGCTGTCATAACGGATTCCTCATCACTGAATCCGGTAGACTCCGGCGATTTTTTAATCTCTTTCAGCAGATGAGCTAATTTTAAACGTCTAAGTGTTTTATCCAGGATTTCCCTGCCGAGCTTGATGCTCTCTTCCCGCTCAGCTTTGTGGATAAAGCGACGAATGTGTGTTCTCGCCTTGCTCGTTCCCACAACCTTTAACCATCCGTAGCTGGGAAACTGGGAATCCGACGTGATTATTTCTACAGTCTGTCCACTCTGAAGTGATGTGTTTAGAGGTACAATCTTTCCATTCACCTTGGCGCTGAGGCAGTGGTTTCCGACTTCTGTATGGACAGCATAAGCAAAATCAATCGGGGTAGAATTAACGGGAAGTTGAATGAGATCGCCCGCCGGTGTGAAACAGAAAACCTCATCCTGGAAAAGGTCAATCTGGAGAAGATTCATGAATTCAGCCGGATCAGATGATTCATCCTGGAGGATTGCCACCAATTCCCTCAGCCAGTTGACATGCCTGTCCAGATCACCTTCTTTCTTCTCGTCAGCTTTGTATCGCCAGTGTGCAGCAACACCGATCTCAGCTGTTCTATCCATCTCCTCCGTCCGGATCTGGATTTCTACCATCCTTCCTGATGGTCCCACAACTGTAGTATGCAGTGATTGATAACCATTAATCTTCGGTGTGGCGATAAAATCCTTGAACCGTTCGTGAACTGGAGTGAATAGCTGGTGGATAGTACCTAAAACTGTGTAACAGGCAGGGACATCGTTTACTATCACACGAATAGCATGAATGTCGTAGAGCTCATTCAATGGTTTCTGGCTCTTCTCAATCTTTCCTGCAATAGAGGAATACGACTTGAGACGGCTGCTGACAGAATACTCGACGCCCAATTTCTCCAGTTCTTCTTTTAGAGGGTTCGTGATCTCCCGGATATATTTCTGACGGTAACCTAATGTAGACTTAAGATCCTTGCTGATCTCTTTGTGTTTCTCAGGTTCGAGTGTCTTGAGAATCAGATCATCCAGTTGACTCTTTATCTGGTGCATTCCAAGTCGGTGAGCGAGTGGAGAATAAACGTCCCTGGTTTCAATGGCTATACGGTGCTGCTTTCTAATAGGCAGAGGTCCGATTGTCGTCATGTTATGGTAGCGATCTGCGAACTTGATAATGATTACCCGGACATCCTTAGTCATAGACAGCAGCATCTTCATCAGATTCTCCGCCTGTTTTTGCCTTCGACTGCTAAAGCGAACGTCGGCCAGTTTCGTTACTCCATCAACAAGATCAGCTACATCATGTCCGAACTTATCTACAAGATCAGGATAAGTTGAGTCTGTATCCTCAAGGACGTCGTGGAGGATGCCCGCAGTAATGGTCGCCATATCCATCTGCCACTCGGCTAATAACTTCGCAACAGCGTAGCAGTGGCCAAAGTACGGCTTCCCCGATTCTCTACTCTGTCCTTCATGTTTGGATTGACTATACTGGTACGCCTTCCAAAGCACTTCCGTGATATTATCTTTGGATGCTCTTCCGTTTCCGGAAACAAGGTCTACAAGTGTAAGGAAGTTCTTAGGATATGCGCCTGTGACAGTAGGAATGAGGCTGGCTATTTTCATTAGAACGGTACTTCAGCTGTTGCTTCCTCGCGCCTTGCCTTGCTCTCGAACTTTGCATATTTATCGACGAAGGTAGTATGAATAGTTCCCGTTGGACCGTTTCTCTGCTTGGCAATAATAACATCAGCCAAACCAGCATCTTCTTCATCACGTGAATACATCCACTTACGATAAAGAAACATCACCAGGTCTGCATCCTGTTCGATGGCACCACTTTCCCTTAAATCAGACAGTTGAGGGCGTTTGTCAGTCCTTGATTCCACTGCACGGGAGAGCTGAGAGACAGCAATAATGGGTACGTTTATTTCTTTTGCCAAAGCTTTCAGAGAACGGGAGATTGTGGAAATTTCCTGTTGCCGGTTTTCTATTCGAGCCGGACCTTTCATCAGCTGCAGATAATCAACAATAATCATCTTTACATCCTTATCGGCCTTTAATCGCCTGGCTTTGGCTCTCAGTTCTGTGATGCCCATTGCGGGTGTGTCATCCAGGAAAATAGGAGCATCCGCAAGTGTTCCAACTGAAAAGGAGAGATTTTTCCACTGATCTTTGGGCAGTCTTCCTGTCCGCACAAGATGACTGTCAACTCTCGCCTCAGAACAAAGTAACCTCATGGCCAATTGATGATTGGACATTTCCAAGCTGAATACACCTGATGGCACACTGTAATCAACGGCTGCATTCCGGGCAAATGTAAGCGCCAGCGCAGTCTTTCCCATTCCTGGACGACCTGCAATGATGATCAGTTCACCATTCTGAAATCCGCTGGTTTTCTCATCCAAGTCTGCAAGACCTGAAGGGACACCTGTAACAGTCCCGGGCTTCTGGTGTATACGATCCAACTCCTCAAATGTCTCCTGAAGGACAGGATTAAGCTGAAGGAAGCCCCCCCTGAGTCGGTTCTGAGAAATGGCGAATATCCTCTGTTCAGCGCGATCCAAAATATCATCTAAATCTACCTGATCCTGGTAAGCATCTTGAGAAAGTATGGCAGAGACTTCAATGAGTCGCCTCAAGCTGGCTTTTTCGAGTACTATCTTGGCATAATGCTTTGTATTTGCTGAGGTCGGAACACTGTCAGCTAACCCAGTGATATAATACGACCCGCCGCAGGCATCGAGTTCTTTCCGTTTCTTTAGTTCGTTGATGAGTGAAACAGCATCTACAGGGTCGCCAGAATTGAACAGATCTTCCATAGCCCGGAAGATTTTCGCATTAGCTTCCTTGTAGAAATTTTCCGCTGTCAAAATCTCCATAGCTCTACCTACCGCATCCTTGGAGGTTAACATGGCTCCGAGTACAGCTTCTTCTGCCTCAAGAGCCTGTGGTGGTAATCTTAGTTCAGACTGAGTTGATTCATTTGCCATGGTTACTCCTCAAGCAATTTCTGGATCCACTGAAAATCCTCCCACGTGGGACGCTTCCAGCCGGCATTACGCAGCAGCGCCGCAGGATGGTAAGTTGCCACGAGGTTGAAGCTCTTCCATTTCCAGAGCTGGGATCTCAGTTGACCCAGCGGTGTCTTCACTTTCAGAAGCGTCTGGGCTGCCGTAGCTCCCAAAGCGACGATGAGTTTCGGGTTGATGATTTCCAGCTGAGTTTCCAAATATGGAATGCAGGCATCGATTTCATCTAGGTGAGGCGTCCTGTTTTCTGGCGGCCGGCTCTTCAGAATGTTGCAGATATACACCTCTTCCCGCTTAAGGTTTATGGCTGCCAGGATTTTGTCCAACAGTCGACCAGCTCGACCAACAAACGGCTCACCCTGCAGATCCTCTTCTCTGCCTGGCGCTTCTCCCACCAGTACAAGGTCGGCATGGGGATTACCCACTCCAAACACAAAGTTGGTCCGTCCTTTCCAGAGGTTACATTCCCTGCAGTCTGAGATAGACTTCTCGAATTCAGCAAGTGTTGATCCAGAATTATCGTTAGAACTTTTCTCAGGCATGGAAATAAACAGGTCGTCACCGAACATCTCTCTCGTCTGAGAGAAATATCGCCGGACTAATTCCTCTGTCGGTAACGTATCGGTCACAAACCTTCTTCGCCTTCCTCCTCAGCAGGTCTAAATTTCCAAACCAGTTCTCCATTAAGAAATTCATCCAGAGCTACAGTGGTTGCTTTATCCTCTTCTACGTAGTCAACATCCGGTTCAGGTGCCTCTTCCATCAGACCTGGCTCATCTTCGAAGTCTCTGATCTCTTGCAGGGCGTGACGTCTGGCAACAATCTGACGTGCCCTTTGAGATGCAACAACTGTTGCTTCGAAAATATCACCTGCCTGTTTTTCTATTTCCCTGTTTGGAACACTTTTTAATCCCATGTTTCCTCCTTTACATGATCGGTTGATTCAATCGATTTCAAAACTGATGTTATAGTCTCTTCTAAATCTTTGTTCACTACACTAAGATCATATTTCGGTTCATATGACATTTCCAATTCCATCCTCTCCAGCCGTTTGGTAATACGTTCTTCCGAATCAGAACCACGATGAATCAGCCGACGACGGAGCTCCTCCACACTAGGAGGCATAATGAATATAGCTAAAGTTTTTTCAGGATAGCTTGTCTTAATAGCTAATCCACCTTTAACGTCCACCTCAAGCAGAAGCTGTTTATTTTCAGCGATAGCTCGCTCTACCACCTTTCGGGATGTGCCGTATAGATCGCCATGGACTTCCTCATACTCCACAAGCTCATCTTTATCCACACGTCTTTGGAATTCCTTTTCAACAATGAATTCATAGTCAATCCCGTCTATTTCATACAATCTTTTAGACCGTGTTGTGCATGATACAGAAAACGTCAAGTCAGGCCGCCTTTTCTGCAGCTCCCGGCAGATCGTTGTCTTTCCAGCTCCGGATGGTGCAGATATAACAATGAGATTCTTCATCAGAGAACGTTCTGGATCTGTTCCTTCAGCTTTTCCACTTCATCCTTCATGTCTATGACCTTCTGAGTTATTTCCAGATGATTTGATTTGGCTCCAATGGTGTTCGTCTCGCGATTGATTTCCTGTAGAAGAAAATTCAGCCGCTTCCCCACAGGTTCCTCTGAATCCAGCAATGTCTCGAATTGATCAAGATGACTTCTACATCGGACGCACTCCTCTGTGATATCCAGCTTTTCTGCTAGAATTGCAGCTTCCTGAACGACTCTCGCTTCCTCTGCCTCTACTCCTTCCATGAGCTGGGCTATCTTAGATCCATACTCACCTCGGATTTCTGCAGCCATCTTCTCCCAATGGTCCTCTATTACTGTGAGGTATTTCCTCAAAGCATCTAAGCGAGTTGACAAGTCTATAGCGATTACAGAACCTTCAGCCGAGCGCATTTCTTCAAGTTGATTAAGAGCTTTTTCCAGTGCAGACATTACATCTTCCGAATCAAGTTCCACATCCTGTTCTGTCTGCAAAAGATCGCGGATATCAATGACCCGATCAATATAGAGCCGTTCCCCGTATTCTTCCTCAATGGACGCCAGAATTGACCGGTAGTTCTCAAACGTCTCACGATCGAGCTGAGCAGAACCGTTCTCACCTGCAACTCTCTCCACATCTACCATCACAGAGATATTTCCACGCCGGCTTACTTCCTTCACTCTTTTCCTGATTGGATGCTCCAAAGATGCTGCTGTTCTCGGAAGTCTGATTTTTACCTCAAAAAATCGTCCGTTCACCGCACGTATTTCAAGAGACAACGTGTAATCAACAGATTCTGCTGTACCAGAGCCGTATCCTGTCATGCTCTTTATCATTATTTACTCCTGAGTAGAATTGAAATTTACCTGTGACAATCCTTCGGTGCAATCGTAATCTGGATAGATAAAACTTCGATTATCAAGAAGTTATCAACAATCAGCCGGAAAATCGCTCTCGGAGCGAATGTAGATAATCAAGTCTTAGATTCAAAGCTACATGATGACTGCTGCCTAAAACACTACTGCCTGGAGAGGGTGAAAAGGCATAATCAAGTCCACCGAAGGGAAAACTGAGTCCGACACCTAATGAGAATTCTGTAATAGGATTTCTGCCGACTCGCAGATAAACTTTCTGACGATAGCCGATTTCCAGTCCACCAGAAAGTTGAGCTCCTATCGAACCAAGAGAAAAGTCGTCATTGAGACTCTCTCCAGCTAAATCGAGATTCAGTGCAGTCATCAGAGTAAGATCGATTCCGATAGCTTCCAGCAGCAGGTTTTGAGCATCACTAAGGACGATTGATGGTGCTATTCTCTCCACTGTCCCGGAATCCCACACAATCCACGATGTGGTGACATCCCTTACGATAAAAGCGCTCCTGTTCCCTCGGAAAAAATTCCGGGAGGCGCTCAGGTCAAACCCGACACCATATCCGGAATTTTCCCCTAAACTGTGACTCAACAAGCGCACATTACTCCCCAGATCCCACGAACCTTTCTGAAAGCCGCCGCCAAAAACTGCTGCCCACTGAACCTGATTGAAATAGGTGATATCAGATTCGACAATGCGTTCGTCAGGATCATCAAGCGAACCTGTCCCATGGAGAAGAGCATTGGTGGTATTGGGTATCCCTTCCACTCCCTGCCGGATGAGGACAAGAGACCAATTCAATTTTAAGTATTTCTTTAGATTAACCGCTGCAACATCAAAATTAACGATACCTGCAAATCTTTCTTGATGTGCATAAGCCAGAATGTTTTCACCTCCAGATGCCAGATTTGAAGGATTCCAGAGGGCGGCAAAAGGTCCTGATATCACGACACTGTTGGACTCGCTGAGGGCAATAGTGCGGGCGTCGCCAGCTCCCTGAAAGGCCTGATTACTGTACTTCACCCAGATTGACTCAGCCGGAAGCAGTGTAAGTGAGAAGGAGATTAACGCTGCAAGCTTTAGGAGTTTTATCATCATTATCTATTCACTTGTTGATGAGTGTGGTGAATCGTGTAGCAGCATTTGAAGTCTTGTTTTACTAATCAACCAGTTTCCTACAACCGATCACCAATCACCATACTCAGATTTCAGCCTGTCCAGCTCTCTGAGGGCTTCTAATGGTGTCATATCGTTTATCTCGAGTTCCGCCAACTTCTTTCTCAATTTTGATTCCTCTTTCTGGAATAAACTTATCTGCTTAGACGCATCCTGTGGAGGTTCGGTTCCATCAACTTTCAGCGCCTCATGCCGGATAAGATGGCTTAGAAGCTCAGTAGCTCTGTTAATGACCGCACCCGGCAGGCCAGCCATCTTCGCCACATGAATGCCGTAGCTCTTATCCGACGGTCCAGGGATGATTTTCCTCAGAAAAACAACCTTATCGCCAAATTCCTTCACCGCTACATTGTAGTTGACGACTCGTTCCAGCACATCCTCCAGTTCCGTCAGTTCGTGGTAGTGGGTAGCAAAGAGGGTTCGGGCCTGAGCGTACGGTGTATTATGGACAAATTCAGTTATGGCCCACGCCAGAGAAAGGCCATCAAAAGTAGCTGTACCGCGACCGATCTCGTCAAAGATAATCAAACTTTTCGGCGTAGCGTTATTGAGGATATTGGCGGCTTCAATCATCTCCACGAGGAATGTAGACTCCCCACCGGCCAGATTATCACTTGCTCCAACCCGCGTGAAGAGCCGGTCCACAATGCCCACCTCAGCCTGCCGAACCGGAACAAAACTGCCCATCTGTGCCATCACAGCGATAAGCCCTACCTGACGAAGGTAAGTAGACTTTCCTGACATGTTCGGACCTGTTATGAGGAGAATCTGACTTTCGTTACCGTCCGCTTCCAGATCATTGGCAATAAACTCCTCTCCCGCCGGGAGGATCGCTTCCACAACAGGATGGCGGGAGTCCTTCAGAACCATTCTCGATTCCTCGGTGATTGCCGGCTTCACGTAGTTGTTCCGTACTGCAACCTCAGCCAATGTCGAATGCAAATCAATTTTATTCAGCAGTGAAGCAGACTGCTGGATAATTTGAGCTCGCCCGAGAATCCACTTCCGCAGCTCTTCAAAAAGCCGCACTTCAATCTTGAGAATCTTCTCCTCGGAAGTTAGGATTTTCTCCTCATACTCTTTCAGTTCGGGAGTAACATACCGTTCAGCGTTGACGAGAGTCTGCTTGCGAATGTAATGTTCCGGCACTTTATCAAGGTGTGTCTTCGTCACTGAAAGATAGTAGCCGAACACCTTGTTGTAGCCCACTTTCAGGGAAGAGATTCCGGTCGCTTTTCGCTCACTCTCCTGCATAGATGCGATCCACTCCTTCCCGCCCGAAGCTATGCTGCGGAGTTCATCCAGGTCGCTGTCCACTCCATCCCGAATGACGCCGCCTTTCCCTAACACAGCCGGGACATCATCTTTGAGAGTAGAATTGATTTTGGCGATAATCTCAGCGGCATCCGGCATTTTCTCGACAAATTTCTGCAGCGACTTTGAACCGCAATCGCCAATGGCAGCGCCCATTTCCGGCATCAGAGAGAGCGTATTGCTGATGCTTGCAGCATCGCGGGGCGAGCCTCTTCCCCTGCTCAAACGGGCAAGGTTTCGATCCAGATCAGTACACATAGAGAGCCGATGCCTCATTTCAGCCCTAAGATCACTTTCAGCCACAAACCCATCCACCAGCTCAAGCCGGCGTTCTATCTCAGATTTCTCGACTAGAGGATACTGAATCCGCCGCCGGAGAAGCCGTCCTCCGCCGGGAGTGACAGTTTCATCCAGAACGGAAATGAGAGTGCCGTGTGTCCCTTGTGTCGTCAGGGAATGGAACAGTTCCAGATTTCGGACTGTAAATGCATCCAGCCCCATCACATGCTCATCCCGCACTCTTTGCAGGCGAGTGACGTGGGAAACGCTGTCCGGTATGTTGCGCTGAATGTAGCTCAGGATGACACCGGCAGCTGCAACTCCTTCCTTGAGATCATCACATCCAAAAGGTTTAAGGGAGGTCGTGCCAAAGTGTTCGGTGAGGGATTGTAAAGTAGTTTTTACATCGAATGCCCACTCATCCATTTCCGTGATGAACGGCTTCAGCCGGCGGTACCACTTTTCCTCACCGAAAGGACGTCCTTCTTCAACGATCATTTCCCGTGGAGCATATTTCAGAATAGTTTCTGTCATATTATCTTCCGGGCATTCTCCGATGTAAAATTCCCCTGTAGAATGATCTATAAAAGCGAATCCGGCCTGTTCGTGACCGCTGAAGACAGCTCCCAGAAAATTGTTGCGCTTCCTGCCGGATTTTCTGTCGGTTGTAGTGGTACCGGGAGTAACCACCTCGATCACCTCCCGCTTGACTATCCCCTTTGCCAGCTTCGGATCTTCCACCTGTTCACAGATAGCCACGCGAAGTCCGGCTTCCACCAGTTTCGGCAGATAGGAATCGAGAGCGTGGTGCGGGAAGCCCGCCAGCGGCACATCTGCTGCAGCACCGTTGGCACGCTTAGTCAAAGTGATGTCGAGAATACGGGAAGCAGTCTTGGCGTCCTCGTCAAATGTCTCGAAGAAATCTCCCATCCGGAAGAGAACCAGCGCATTCGGATGCTGCCCTTTGATCTTGTAGTACTGCTTCATGAGGGGAGTCATTTTTGCCACCGAATCTTTACTGTAAGATGTCACACCAAGACTCTCCTGTCGCCCTCTCGGAAGGTGATGTCATGTCTGTCGAGATACTCCAGCAGAGGAATGGCATGCTTGCGTGTAGTTCCGGTCAGTTTTTTGAAGTCGGTCACTGCCATCATTTCGTGAGCTTCAAAGAAATTACGCACTGACGACTCAATCTCCTTCAACACATTGGCAAAGTACCACAGATTTTGAGCAATCTCTTTCACTTTTCCCTCGCTTTTCAGCACGTGGAGAATCTCCAGAATTTTTTTATCGGACTGTCCCAATTCCACAGCGAGCTCAGATAGTACCGGAGGAGTTGTACTGAATTTTTGCAGAGTATCAGATACCTGCTGAGCCAGTTTCCTGTCGCTATCGTCAAGTGTGATTTCGTGCCCTCCTGCACGGATAAGTCCTTCCCTTACCTCTATCTTGTTGTCCTTGATCAGGATTTCCGTCAGATAATCGAAAAGAGCCTCGCTGTAACCCAATTTCTGGCGGAGCTCATCTCTTGGGACTCCCAAGCGATAAGCAGCCTTTTCGTGAAATAGACCCACAGCTTTGCTAAGTGAAGTCATCTGCTCCTCCACAACATTCGACAAGGCAAGATACGGATCTCTACTGGAGCCAAACCTGATGAGTTTCAGTCCCTCAAGTCGAGCCTCTAACTGAGCAGGGCCTACCTGAAATCTCCTGCACCATTGAGAAACCGTTTGGGAATCAGACTGACTCCGCTCCAGAAAAAGTGCCGTCCGGTCTTCTTCCGACAGTTGAGTTAATTCAGTCAGCCATTTCCGAGCTTCTTTCCATTTTTCAGGTGGATGAGTGTCAATGACAGTACCGCCCCCCAGAGTTTCCATGGGCGAGTAGAGGCGGATGATAATAGGATCACCCATAGCGACCGGAGCAGGTTTTTCCGGGCGGATGAGAACCGTAGAACTTTCTCCCGGGCTGATACTCTTCGACCGTACAGAGCTTACGATATGGACCCGGCCCATCACTTCGTCTGTCCCCGCATGAATGCGGACCCTCTGCTCATGCTTCAGTTTTCTAGCTGTGTTGGTCGATAAGGTAATCTTAGCTCCGAACGATGTTACCGGCTTCAGAAATCCACCGGCTACAATCTGAGAGCCGCGCTTAAGATGTTGACGGTTAACCCCACTCAAATTTACCGCTGACCGGTCTCCCAGTTTAACAGACTGCACATCGATGCCGTGGGATTGCAGGCCCCTGATTTTGGCTTTGACCCCTCCCGGAATAATCTCCACAGTATCGCCTACTTTTGCGGTACCGCCGATAACCGTGCCGGTAACAACCGTACCGAATCCTTTCATAGTAAATACACGATCCACTGACTGCCTAAAGAACCCGCGATCATTTCGCTCTGTCACGCTGCCGGCGAGATCGGTCAACTCTGTCCGAAGCTCTTCAACTCCTTCTCCGGTTTCAGCAGATGTCCTGACAATTGGAACATCTTCCTGGAAAGCGCCTTCTACAAAATCCCTGATCTCTTCCTCCAGAAGCTCGAGCCATTCATCACTTTCAGACAGGTCACACTTAGTGATCGCCGCACATGCCAACTGCACATTCAGGAGCTGAAGAATGTCGAGATGCTCCCGCGTCTGTGGCATAATACCATCATCAGCGGCAATGGTGAGCAGCGCAATATCCACCGTGCTGACTCCGGCTACCATATTGCGGATGAATTTTTCGTGGCCGGGGACGTCTATGATTGTGATGTTGTCAGTCAGGAAAGCGAAGCCGAGATCAATAGTCATCCCCCTGCGTTGTTCCTCAGGAAGGCGGTCGGTATCCGTACCTGTGAGCGCTTTTACAAGAGCCGTCTTTCCATGATCAATATGACCGGCGGTACCGATAACAACCTGGGGCATTGCTAAGTAATTTCTTCAGCGACGGCAGTTATTCCTTCCGCCACTTGCCGGCTTTGTAATGGGAGGACACCTTTCAAATCGATGAAAAAGCGATTGCCTGAAATGTAGCCCAGAATCGGAGGTGCTTGTTGACGGAAAGCGGCTGCCAATTCTGACGGCTTCGCAGTTTTACAGCTGAACTTTAAAGCAGCGCTTTCGATAGTTTCTGTGGGGAGAGAACCGCTACCTGCCTCTACTTCGGAAGGCACAACAGATATACCGAGTTTACCCACAATAGATTTGGGAAGGTTTTCCAGAATTCGTTCAGCCCGCTCGATGAGGGTCCGCCGGGATGTACGCAGCAGCCGGTAGGCCAAAGATCCTCGCATGGTCGGGGCATCCCGGTAGTTCCTCAACACCTCTTCCAAGAGTGCCAGAGTCACCTTGTCGCATCTTAATGCACGATAGAGAGGGTTGCTGTGTAATTTTCTCACATACGTCTTTTTTCCGCAGACAAGTCCAGCTTGAGGACCTCCCAACAGTTTATCGCCGGAGAAGGTTACCAGATGAGCCCCCTGCTTTAGTATGTCACTTACCACAGGTTCCCTGGGCAGATCTATCTCCTCCAGATCAAATAGAGCTCCACTGCCCAGATCGACGATGAGAGGAATTCGCTTATTACGAGCGAGGTTGGCCAAATCGGCCATGGCAACTTCCCTGGTGAACCCCTCAATCCGGTAATTGCTGGTATGAGCGTACAGAATAGCGCCGGTTTTGGACGTAATGGCGTTAATATAATCTTTTTCGTGAGTGCGGTTGGTGGTTCCCACTTCTTTTAGTATGGCGCCGCTTTTGGCGATGACTTCCGGAATACGGAAAGAACCTCCGATCTCTATCAATTGCCCCCGGGAGATGATCACTTCTTTCCCCTCCGCTACGGAATTGAGAGCCAGCAGAACAGCAGCGGCATTGTTATTCACTGCAAGAGAAGCTTCAGAGTTGGCGAGGGCGTTCAGAAGGCTGGATATGTGATTCAGCCTTTCACCTCTTTTTCCAGAAGCAAGATCAAGCTCCAGAGCAGAATAGCCGGATACGCGCCGTATTGCCTGCTGAAAAGTACGCTGGGAAAGGGGAGCACGTCCCAAACCGGTATGCAGCACAATACCAGTTCCGTTGATCACCTGCTTCAAGCTTCGCTCAGCCGCCTGCAGTACGTTCCGTTGGATGCGCTCAACAGTCTGCTCCCGGCTGCAGGGAATCTCACCGTCCACTGCTTCTCTTCGTATTTTCGACAGCTCCCGGCGAATCAGCTCAGTGATGTAACTTCGCGGGGCAGAAATAGTGTCTAAATCGAGGTTCTCTAAGATGGAATTGACAGATGGAATTTCTCTCAGTTTCATTTATTGCCTGGGTTATTGACTATAACTCTTATTACCATAGATTTATAATGCTCGAAACTTGAGTTAATCTTGAAGATTTTTTGGTAAATGTTGCGTTATCACTTTTTTGCCCGTTTTATCTTCAATCTCTTTTCGTGTATTACCAGCTATAGTCCCACCTTGTTTTGCAATGTCTTTATTTTCATCAAAAGTCTTAGGCTTCTTTTCCTTACTTATTTCCGTTGTCGTCGCTTCAGCCAACATATTGAGAACCAGTTCCAGATTACTCATATTATCTCGCAAATTTTCTTTTTTCAATCCTTTATATTTTTTGTAATCCTTTATCGAGAAGCCACTCCAAGCTTCTGTAATTTCATTGGTTAAAATGGCATATTCCAATCCTCTTCCTACGCCTCTTGCATCCCATTCGTCCGTTAATTCTTTTCGAACTTCAATACTTTTCAGTCTCTGATTAATCCACTCTTTGCTATAACCTTTTTTCAAGTAAGTTTCCATCGCTCTGTCAAAGGCAAGTTCAGGGTCTTCAGTCTCTTCAATTCGTTCATAACCCACTTTTGCCAACCACAGTTTAAAAGGTTCAGCTTTAGGCGAGGGAATAGATTGAATTAAGCGTAAAAGTTGTTCTGCATCCGCCACATCGGTTAACCTCATTTTACCATCTGCAGCACGCATTTTCAAACCGTGACAATCCGTCACGGTTTCATTTCCTTCTTTCTTTAAACGCTCTTTTAATTTTCGCCAATATGCTTGAGGATTAACACTTTGTGATAGTATCGCAACTACATCAACGATAGAAAAATACCACTTTTCTTGATTTTCATCCCAATGAGTGCGCACTTTTTGCTCTTGAAATAATTGTATTTTATTTTTGTTTCCCATATTATTCCTTATTGACTCATGAGTCTACTCCAGAAACCGCTAATTAACGCTAATTTTCGCTAATGGCGAAACGCTATCTTCAAGAATATATTTTAAGAAGATAGATGGGTGAGAAGTCATTTGCAAGTGAAAGAACAGAAGAACAGATAGTTCATGAAATTTTTCTCAGGTAGAGTGCCAGCAAAAAGGCACATCCCATAAACATTGCCACGAACGGAAAGACGACGTGAACACCATGGTTTTCCGCCAGCGATCCGCCAATTCCGGATGCGAATGATCCCAAGCCAAAGCTGAGGAAGAACGAAATTCCATACCCCAATCCGCGGTTGGCAGAAGTGGTATATTGGGCAATCAATGAGTTACCTACCGGCTGATGCGCAAAGTGAATCAATCCTAGTAATACTCCAAAACCCAGTAAAGACGGCCCTGAGTTAAGTCCGAAGGCAATCAGCAGGGGTGTGTGAATCAGAAAAATCAGAGCAAGCAGTGTAGGGCGATTGTACCTGTCACCTAATCTGCCGCCGATTATCTGCCCGCCGATTCCCGCCAGAAGCACAACTGTGGAGAGCAGCCCGCCTCGGACCACTATGTCCCATTTCTCAAGGAGACCAGTAGCATTCAGGCTGAAATGTACCGGCATGAAGGTCTTGAAACCGTAGAACGTCAATCCTACGAAAACGACAATAAGATAATAAATAGTCAACGGCTTCATTCTCGTCACTTCCGTCTTAATTACGTCCTCTTCGACCTCACCTTTCCGGGGAGGAATAAGAACCGCCGTTGTCCCCGCCAGTATCAGACAATAAAGTCCTATACCGGCATAAGCCAACCGCCACGATCCGGCTACCGCCATCAATGATGCGATTAGGGGTCCAGCTGCCAGTCCGGCACTTCCGGCGATTCCGTGGTATCCCATAGCTCGGCTGGTCTGACGAATCCGCCGAGAGATGATTGTAAGGCCTGCAGGATGGTAGATTGACGAAAAAAGTCCCAGTAAAACGAGAGCGATCGTTAAAGAAGTCAAACTTGAGGAAAGAGCCGCAAAAAGAGCTGATGCAGCAGCGCCTAACTGATAAACCAGGAGGAGTTTTCTCCCTCCCACTTTCCCTTCAATCCAGCCGGCAGGAAGGGCTCCAAATCCGAACATAAGATTGGATAGAGTATAAATCCATCCGAGGGTCGCAAGAGTAACAGCATTGGCTGAGAATTCATTCTGAAGTACAATGAAAAGAGCGGGGAAAAAAAGCATGCTGCTGTGGACAGCAAAATGGGAGAGCCCAGTAAGAGCAATAATTGTATTAGATTCCCGTGTAAACATGGGCCTACTGATGAAAATCAATGAGCACTAACGTAAGAGAAAACAGGGGTAAAACACGCTGCTTACCCCTGAAACGATCTACGAAAAGGAGCAGAATTCTACCGGCGTTCCTTGATACGGGAGGCCTTACCCCTGAGCTTCCGCAGGTAGTAAAGTTTCGCCCTTCTCACCTTACCGCGACGCACAACATCAATGTTGGCTATAATAGGCGAATGAAGGGGGAAAATACGCTCTACACCAATGCCGGATGATACCTTGCGCACCGTAAAAGTAGAGTTCGTCCCGGAACCTCGTTTGGAGAGGACAACGCCTTCAAACCGCTGAATACGTTCCTTACCTCCCTCTACTACTTTCACATTTACACCAACGGTATCGCCGGCACGAAAATCTGGAATGTCGTTGCGCAAATAATCGTCTGAAAATTTTTGTGGATCCATTATTCTTACCTCAACTGATTTGTTTTTCTTTATATGCTTTCCAAATATCCGGACGGCGCGATCGTGTTCTCTTTTCACGCTGTTTCTGCCTCCACTCTTCAATTTTTGCGTGATGCCCGCTCAAAAGGACATCAGGAACGTTCATCCCCCTGACTTCCGCCGGTCTTGTATAGTGGGGGTAGTCCAGAAGCTCATTCGTAAAGGAGTCACTATTGGCTGATTCATCATCTCCCAACACACCGGGAATCAACCTGACAACGGTATCGAGAATCACCAGTGTGGGCAGTTCTCCATTGGTCAGAACAAAGTCTCCAATGGAAATCTCATCCGTAACAACCGATTCCCGGATTCGCTCGTCCATCCCCTTGTAGTGCCCTGAGATGAACACCAGGTCTTCATCCTTAGAGAGCTCCAGGGACTTCTCCTGCGTGAGCTGTTCCCCTTGAGGAGTCGGGAAGATAACCCGCAGATCAGTATCTTCAGAATGGATTCCCTTTACACGGTCAAGAGCTTTCAAAATAGGTTCCGGCATCATGATCATCCCCGACCCGCCGCCGAAAGGGTAGTCGTCAATCTGCTTGAACTTTCCTTCGGCAAACTCCCGCAGATCAATTACGTGGTATGCCACCAGCTCTTTTTCTGCCGCCCGGCGTAGAATACTTTCACCAATAACCGCTTCTACCATTTCTGGGAACGGTGTGATGATGAATATTTGTTTTACTGCCACGATTTAGATTGTCTCCCTAATGATCATAAGAAGTATTACTCTTCCTTCTTCTCTTCCTCACCTTCTGACTTTTCTGATTTCGGATCTGGGATTTCCCCCAGGGAGCTGCGCTAAGATTGCGGATTTTCTTCGGAATCTGCTTCAATTTCAGACTCAACATTTTTTTCGGTTGGCTCTACAGTAGCTTCTTTGTCTTCCTCTTCTACTGCTTCTGCTACTGCTACTTCTTCCTCTGCCTCTGCCTCTACTTCTA
>CAZHRR010000005.1:0-2191 GCA_964534955.1 uncultured bacterium | reverse complement strand
TTGACTCTTCTTCTACTGCTTCTGCTACTGCTACTTCTTCCTCTGCCTCTGCCTCTACTTCTACCACTGGTTCCTCAGCCTTTGACTCTTCTTCTACTGCTTCTGCTACTGCTACTTCTTCCTCTGCCTCTGCCTCAGCCTTGGCCTCTGTTTCAGCCTTCGCCTCAGCTTTCTCCTTCAAACGGATTTCGCGATCCATTTCCCACTTCTGCATCTCCTGATCGACAGTCTTCTCATCCATTCCCTGACGCATCAAATGCCAGCGGTGAAGAAGACCTTCCTTCTTCAGGAGATTTCGTACGGTGAAAGAAGGCTGTGCTCCATCCTTCAGCCAGTGGAGAATGCGCTCTGAATCAAGTTTGTATGTCCTACCATCACGTTTGATAGGATCGTACCAGCCCAGTTCCTCGATAGGTGCACCATCCCTGCTCTTACGCGAATCAATTACTACAATACGGAAAAAGGGTCTGTTCCGTCGTCCTAAACGTTTCATTCTTATTGTTGTAGCCAAGTTTATCTCCTCAATTAAATAGTCCGTTAAGTTGTCCCATCATTTTCCGGTTCATTTTCGACTGGGAAAGACTCTTCATCATCTTCTGCATCTGCCCGAACTGTTTCAGCAGTGTGTTGACTTCCTGTATAGATCTTCCGCTGCCGCGGGCGATTCTTTTCCTGCGGCTGCCTGCAATGATTGATGGATTTCGCCGTTCCTGCTTTGTCATAGAGTTGATGATGGCATCTGTCCATACCAACTGTCTCTCATCCAAAACCATATTCTTTGTCAATTTACCCATACCGGGCATCATGGCCATAAGCTGTTCCAGAGAACCCATTTTCTGCATCTGTTTAAGCTGCTCCTGAAAATCTTCCAGTGTAAACTGCAGCTTCTTTAGTTTCTCTGCCGTTTTCTCTGCCTCATCACGATCCACCACATCCTGCGCCTTCTCCACGAGTGATATCACATCACCCATTCCGAGGATGCGTCCCGCCATCCGGTCAGGATGAAACGGTTCCAGGCCGTCCATCTTCTCGCTGACGCCCACTAACTTGATGGGCTTCCCGGTAATAGAGGTAATAGAGACAGCCGCACCGCCCCGGGCATCTCCATCCATCTTGGTGAGGACCGTACCGGTAATCTCGAGAACATCTGAAAAGGCCATGGCGGAGTTCACAGCATCCTGCCCGGTCATCCCGTCAGCCACAAATAGAATTTCCGTGGGAACTGTCGCCTCAGAGATGTCCACAATTTCTGCCATCATCTCGCTGTCCACGTGGAGGCGCCCAGCCGTATCAAGAATGATCACGTCGTGCTTTTGCCGCTTAGCATCGTCAATTCCATTGATGCAGATGTCCACTGGATCACGATCCTCTGTCCACACCGGTATTCCGATCTGCTTGCCGAGAATCTGAAGCTGCTCCACCGCCGCGGGACGATAGACATCCGCCGCCACGAGGTACGGCTTTCTGCCCTCCTTCTGCAACCGGTGAGCCAGCTTAGCTGCCGTCGTGGTCTTACCGGATCCCTGCAGTCCTGCCAGGAGGATAACCGTTGGCGGTTTCGGAGCAAAGGTAATGGGCGCTGCTTTTTTGCCCAGGAGAGCTGTCAGTTCATCGTGAATGATCTTGGCAAATTGCTGACCCGGTGTCACCGACTTCAGCACTGCAGAACCTTGTGTCTTTTTCTCGATAGAAACCACAAAATCCTTCGCTACCTGCAGATTGACATCTGCCTCCAACAGAGCCCGGCGAATCTGGCGACTCGTCTCGGAGATGTTCTTCTCCGTAATCTTCCCCAGACCACGCAGGTTCCGGAGGATCAGACCAAATTTATCCTGTAACTGTTCAAACATATCGTTTTCACTTCGAGAAAAGCTGGTAAATTTAGTCGAGAGTGTGAGAGAGGTGCAAGATATATTGATTGACCCAAATTCCGATATTGATAAGTACTTCTTCTACTAATTACCACATCTTGTTTGTAAAACTGGTGTACTTCGATAATACCCTCCCGCCTTAACAACGTAGTCGGGTAGGCATCAGTATTCGTCATTCGGTCATCAGCTTTCAACTCACCCCTCCCGATAAATCGGGACCCCCTCTCCCCGACACTTCGTGTGCGGGATCTTCGACTTACGAAGCATAGGGGGAAAACATTAATAAACAACGACTTATACATCCCTCTCTTTATCCGCAG
>CAZHRR010000004.1:0-42159 GCA_964534955.1 uncultured bacterium | reverse complement strand
GTGGTAGCTCAGTTGGTAGAGCATCAGCCTTCCAAGCTGAGGGTCGCGAGTTCGAGCCTCGTCCGCCGCTCATATGGAACATGGCGGGTAGGCTCACCTGCTCCCGACGAAGGAGGGTGGGCAGGCCCGCCTGACTGGACAACAGTTCGGGCAGGCAAGCTGAGGGTCGTCCCGAATCAGTCGGGAAGCCTCGTCCGCCGCTCTAGGCATGAAGGAACTTGTGCCTACGTAGCTCAGTCGGTAGAGCACGTCCTTGGTAAGGACGAGGTCACCGGTTCAAGCCCGGTCGTAGGCTCATTTTCTCTCAACTAAGGAGGAATAGCAATGGCAAAGGCAAAGTTTGAGCGCACTAAACCCCACTTGAATGTTGGGACGATAGGACACGTTGACCATGGCAAGACTACGTTGACAGCCGCCATGACGATGATGCTGTCCAAGCGCGGATTGAGTGAGATCAGATCATTTGACAGTATTGACAACGCTCCTGAAGAGCGTGAGCGCGGTATTACGATTCAGACAGCACATGTGGAGTATGAGACGGAGAACCGTCACTACGCTCACATTGACTGTCCCGGACATGCCGACTATATCAAGAATATGATCACCGGAGCGGCACAGATGGATGGCGCCATTCTGGTGGTGAGTGCGGCAGACGGCCCCATGCCCCAGACCCGTGAGCATGTCCTTCTGGCTCGTCAGGTGAATGTACCGGCTATCGTGGTCTATCTGAACAAGACGGACCAGGTGGACGATCCGGAGCTTATTGAGCTGGTAGAGCTGGAGCTTCGTGAGCTTTTGAGTGAGTACGAATTCCCCGGTGATGATATACCTATTATCAAGGGGAGTGCTCTGGAAGCTATGAACAATCCGGATGACGAAGACAAGACCCAAAGTATTAGAGAGCTGGTAGATGCCATCGACAACTACATACCAGAGCCGGAGCGAGATATTGACAAGCCGTTCTTGATGCCGGTGGAGGATGTATTCTCCATTACAGGCCGTGGTACGGTAGGTACCGGACGAGTAGAGCGCGGTATTGTGAAGGTCGGAGATGAGGTAGATATAGTTGGCCTGGGAGAACATGAGAAGACAGTGGTGACCGGAGTGGAGATGTTCCGGAAGGAGCTGGACGAAGGTCAGGCTGGCGACAATGCCGGTTTACTTCTTAGAGGTATCGACAAGGAGTGGCTGAAGCGCGGTATGGTGGTTGCAAAGCCGGGAAGTATTACACCTCACACGAAGTTCAAGGCGGAAGTATATATTCTGAAGAAGGAAGAGGGTGGGCGTCACACACCGTTTTTCAACGGCTATCGTCCTCAGTTCTACTTCCGTACGACGGATGTGACAGGTGTTGTGACCCTTCCGGAGGGTACGGAGATGGTGATGCCAGGTGATAATGTAAATCTGAATGTGGAATTAATCACAAACATCGCTATGGAAGAGAATCTCCGGTTCGCCATTCGTGAAGGAGGGCATACGGTCGGTGCTGGTGTGGTAACAGGTATCGTGGAGTAAGGAGAATAACGTGGGCGGTAACAGTAAACGAGATCTGGTGATACTTGAGTGTCCTGAATGTCACCGACGGAATTATGCTACTTCCAAGAACAGGCGGGAGCATCCTGATCGAGTTGAACACAAGAAATACTGCCCTTGGTGCCGGTGCCATACTGTTCACAAGGAGACCAAGTAGGTCTGTTGTGGAAAAGATATTGGATAGGAACGCAGTTTCTCGACGGAGGTCGAGAGTAAAACAATGGTTTCTCCGCCTGCTTATTGAGGAAATAGGTGAGTAGCTTCCCGACTATAATCGGGAGTAGAGCACCGGTCTCCCTGCCTGCCGAAAGTGGAATTAGGAGCGTAGCTCAATTGGTAGAGCACCGGTCTCCAAAACCGGCGGTTGCGGGTTCAATTCCTGCCGCTCCTGCAATTAATTATGGTAGATAATTCTACAGTTAATTGGCGGGCAGGCACGCCTGACTGGACATCAGTTCGGGCAGGCAAAACCGGCGGTTGCGGGTTCTCCACAGGATCCTTTGGAAATTCCTGCCTCACCTGCAATGACGGACAAGCCCGCCTGAATGGACACCAGTTCGGGCAGGCAAAATCAGCGGTTGAGGGTTCTCCGTATGATCTCCGCAGGAGGCTTCGCACTTCGGAAATTCTTACCGCTCATAAAAAAAAGTGAATAGGAATGATAAAGAAGATACGCAACTTTTTAGAAGGTGTGCAGTTCGAAATGAAGAAAGTTTCATGGCCTACCTGGGACGAACTTCGTGGATCGACATATGTGGTCCTTGGTCTTGCTGTACTTCTCGGTGTATTTCTCTTTGTAGTTGATCAAGTATTAAATCTTATTATGCAGGTAATATTGTAGAAGATGGAATGGTATTCACTTAGAGTATTATCTGGACGTGAAAAGAAGGTACGTGATTCACTCCTTCACGAAGCCAGCGAAGGTGAAATGGCAGATAGAATTGAAGAAGTCCTCGTTCCTTCAGAAAACGTCGTAGAAATGAGAGGGGGTAAGAAGGTTGTTAAGAATAAGGTCTTCTTTCCCGGATATATACTGGTCAAAATGGAGTTGGATAAAGAGTCGCGGCATTTTGTGGAAAATATCCATGGAATCGTCAGTTTTGTTGGTCCAAATAACCAGCCAGAAGCGTTGAAAGAAGTTGAAGTAAAGCGAATCTTGGGTGAAGTAGAAAATATGGATGGACGTGAAGTGGTTGGTACACGTTTTCATAAAGGTGAACCTGTCAAGATTGTGGATGGTCCATTTGTGGATTTCAATGGCTTAGTGCAGGAAGTGAATGCTGAAAAGCAGAAAGTAACAGTGCTTATCTCCATCTTTGGAAGGTCTACGCCTGTTGAACTTGAATATCTTCAGGTAGAACACGAGAAATAGGAAAACCATGGCAAAAAAAGTGATGACTATTATCAAGCTTCAAATCCGAGGTGGACAAGCGAATCCTGCACCACCTGTAGGACCTGCTTTAGGTCAGCACGGTGTGAACATTATGGACTTCTGCAAGGCGTTCAACGAAAAGACGAAGGATCAGATGGGGACTGTGATTCCTGTTGTGATTTCGGTCTATGAGAATCGTTCATTCACATTTATCACTAAAACACCTCCAGCAGCGGTTCTTCTAAAGAAGGCAGCTAAAATTGATAAAGGATCTGCTGAGCCTAACAAAGAAAAGGTAGGAAATGTATCAGAGGATGATGTTAGAAAGATTGCAGAGACTAAGATGCAGGACTTGAATGCAAATACAATTGAAGCTGCCATGAATATTATCAAAGGGACTGCTGAGAGTATGGGAATTGAGGTTCAGGGGTAAAAGATGCATCACGGTAAAAAATATAACGAAAGTTTAAAGAAAATTGATAGGACACATTATTATGCTCCTGAAGAAGCTTTCACGCTTGTGAAAGAGACCTCCAAAGCCAGGTTTGATGAAACAATAGAGGCCACGGTGAATCTTGGAGTTAATCCCAAGCGGGCAGAACAGAATATTCGCGTTACAACTTCTTTACCTCACGGCACTGGCAGAGAAATAAGTGTTCTTGTCTTGACTGATAGCTCAAATGTGAATGATGCAATCGATGCTGGAGCTGATTTTGCCGGCAGCGATGAATACATTAAAAAGCTCGAAAGTGGTTGGGACGAGATAGACGTCATAGTTGCTTCTCCACAGATGATGCCCCAGTTAGGAAAGCTTGGAAAGATTCTTGGTCCAAAGGGTTTGATGCCCAATCCCAAAAGCGGTACTGTTACAAAAGATTTAACAAAGACCGTCCAGGAAATCAAAGCCGGTCGTGTAGAGCTGAGAGTTGATAAATTCGGTATCATTCATGTTAGTATTGGTAAAAGTTCATTTGAAGTTGAACTTCTGATTGACAATCTCAAATCAGTTGTTTCGAGGTTAATGAGGGAAAAGCCAACAACGGTAAAAGGTACCTATTTGAAAAAAGTAACTGTTTCTTCTACTATGGGACCGGGGATAAAAGTGGATAAATCAACTTTGGTGTAGAGAGATGCCAAACCAACAAAATATTAGCGCTGTCGAAGGGTTGACAGATAAACTGAAAAAAGCTACAAGTATATATGTGACTGATTATCTCGGTCTTTCTGTTGCTGATGTAACGGAGCTTCGCCGAAAATTTTATGAAAGTGGTGTAGAGTACACAGTGGTGAAAAATACTTTGGCTAAAATATCGTCAAAAGAAGCTGAGCTTGCCGATATTGATGATATGCTGACCGGCCCCTCAGCCATCGCAATTTCTTATGATGATCCTACGTTACCAGCGAGAGTGATTAAAGAATTCAAGAAAGACCACGCACTGCCGGAAGTTAAAGGATTCATTTTTGAAGGTAAAGTAATGGATCGTGTCTCTTTTGCTCAGATTGCTAACTTACCTTCTCACGAGGAGTTGCTTACAAAATTGGTAGCAGATCTTTCATCACCTATGACAAAGATAGCTTTAGCTTTGAAAAATTCGATGAGCAATATGGTGAATGTGCTCAATAATCTTAAAGAAACTAAACAGTCCTAGAGACCAGGAGGAATACAACAATGGCTGAGGTTAAGCGTACAGATGTTCTTGACTACCTTGAGAATGCCAATATGCTGGAGATCTCTGAATTAATATCTGAGATAGAGGAGAAGTTTGGTGTTACTGCCGCTGCTCCCGTAGCGGTTGCTGCCGGTCCAGTTGCAAGTGGCGAAGTTGCAGTTGAGGAGAAAGACACTTTCGATGTTGTTCTCACAGCTGCAGGAGACAAGAAAATCCAGGCAATTAAAGTAGTAAGGAGTATGACCGATCTTGGGCTTAAAGAAGCAAAAGATCTTGTCGAGAGTGCTCCCAAGGCTGTTCGGGAAGGCGTGAGCAAAGAGGAAGCCGAAGAGATGAAGAAGCAGCTTGAAGAAGTTGGCGCCTCTGTAGAGCTCAAGTAATACTGCTTATCAGAACTAAAGCGATGATGAACGTCGCAGCTAAACAGGATAAAATCATAACAGAGTAGGAGGAGAGTATATTGTCTCCAACAAAGAGTAAAATAACAAAAAGAAACTCATTTTCACAGATTAAGTCCATTCAGAAGATGCCGAATCTTCTTGATGTGCAAGTACGGTCATTCAGGCATTTCATGCAGCTTGATGTACCTGTCAATAAGCGAGAAGCATTTGGACTGGAAGAGGTATTCCGGAATGCTTTTCCTATTGAGGATACACACCGCAACTACATCCTTGAGTACAAGAGCTACTATTATGGAAAGCCGAAATACATACCCTCTGAATGTCTCGAAAGAGGGGTAACCTACTCAGTACCTTTAAAAGTGAAGCTGACTCTGCACATTACCGATGAGTTTGACCGGACGAAATATGCCCACAGTATTGATCAGGACGTCTATTTTGGCAATGTACCATTTATGACAGACCGCGGGACGTTTGTCATTAACGGAGCTGAGCGAGTAATCGTCAGTCAGCTGCAGCGTTCACCAGGTGTCTTCTTTGATGAACACATCCATCCGAATGGGACGAAGCTGTATCAAGCCCGTGTAATACCATTCCGAGGTTCATGGATTGATTATACTACCGATATTAACGATTGCATTTTCGTCATCATCGATCGCAGGAAGAAGTTTCCTGTCACTACGTTACTTCGTTCTCTTGGTTTTTCTTCAAATGCTGACATCTTCAGGGCCTTCGGCCTTATTGAGACAGTGAAGATTAGCAAACGCTCCAACAAAAAGATAGTTGGTAAATTCTTGGCTGATGACGTTGTCGATCTGGAGACAGGTGAAATAATCTGTGAAGGCGGTAACGAACTGACTGAGGATTTGCTCGAAGAAATCAAAAAATCCGGGATTGATGCTGTTGAAGTAGTTGATGCTGGCAATAATCTCTCTGCCGAACTACTTGTGAATACTATGAAGAAGGATCCTACAAGAAACACTGAAGAATCTTTGAACCTCATGTATCAGCACATCCGGTCAGGTGAACCGCCTAATCTGGAAACCGCCCAAAAGTTTATTGAGAGGATGTTTTTCAGTCCTAAGAGATATGACCTTGGTAAAGTAGGTCGTTATAGATTGAACAAGCAGTTTGCACTGGATGTACCTCTTGATCACACTGTGCTTACTACGGATGATATGATACGGGTTGTTGAGTTCCTGATCGAGATGAGAAAAGGTAACCGCGGTGCTGATGATATTGACCATTTGGGTAATCGAAGGATGAAATCTGTAGGTGAACAGTTAACCAATCAGTTTTCTATTGCTCTGAACCGCATGTCGAGAACCATTCGTGAACGGATGAATCTGCGGGAAGCAGAAAGTTTAACACCTCAGGATCTCATCAATTCTCGCGTAGTGACAACTGTTATCAACTCTTTCTTCGGTACCAGTCAGCTTAGTCAATTTATGGATCAGACTAATCCATTAGCTGAAATAACTCATAAGCGAAGAGTATCAGCCTTAGGACCAGGTGGAATGACACGGGAGAGAGCCGGTTTTGAGGTCCGGGATGTTCACTACACTCATTACGGAAGACTGTGTCCCATTGAAACTCCGGAAGGTCCCAATATTGGTCTGATCTCCTCTCTGGCAACTCATGCGAAAGTGAATGACCTGGGCTTTATCGAAGCTCCATACCGTATAGTGACCAATAAAAATGGATCTGGTGCTTTTGTTACAAAGAAGATAGAGTATTTATCTGCAGAGGATGAAGACCGCTCAATGATAGCTCAAGCAAATATCGAATTAGATGAGAAGGGTCGGATATCAGAGGATCATATTCGAGCCAGAATTCGGGGTGACTTCCCTATTGTAGAGCCTGAACAAGTCCAATATATGGATGTGGCTCCACACCAGATTCTAAGTGTTGCTGCTGCACTAATTCCTTTCTTGGAACACGATGATGCCAACCGTGCTTTGATGGGATCAAATATGCAGCGCCAGTCAGTTCCTCTGATTAATCCCCAGGCTCCCATCGTGGGAACGGGTATGGAAGCGACAGTAGCCAATGATTCCCGGGGTGGTATTTACTCTCCTGTAAAAGGTGTTGTGACATCCGTTGACGCTAAGGAAATCGTAATTAAAACGGATGAAATTCCAGATGACATGACCATAACACGTGATGAAAACACAATTCGAATTCCTCTTGTAAAGTATTCCAGAACCAATCAGGATACATGTATGAATCAACGTCCGGTAGTGCAGGAGGGTATCACTATTAAGCGGGGCGATCTGTTAGCAGATGGTCCCTCCATGGAGAAAGGTGAGCTTGCTTTAGGCCGGAACGTCCTGGTGGCTTTTATGCCTTGGCGAGGTTATAACTTCGAGGATGCCATTGTCATCAGCGAGAGGCTGGTAAAAGATGATATATTTACCTCAGTGCATATCACCGAGGTAGAGCTTGAAGTACGGGATACAAAACGCGGCGAGGAAGAGTTGACTCGTGAAATTCCTAACGTCAGTGAAGAAGCTACCAAGGACCTGGATGAAAATGGTATTGTCCGTATTGGTTCAGAGGTTTCTGCAGGAGATATTTTAATAGGTAAGGTGACTCCGAAAGGTGAAACCGATCCTACACCTGAGGAGAAACTTCTTCGAGCAATCTTTGGAGAAAAAGCCGGGGATGTAAAAGATGCTTCCAAACGTGCAGATCCCGGTACTAAAGGTGTAGTCATTAAAACACAGGTTTTTGAACGAAAGACGAAAGCTACTCGAGCAATGGAAAAGAAAATGATTCACGAGAGGCAGAAAGAAACTTCCGTAAAGAAGAGGCAGATCAAGAAGAAGCGCGATGATAGACTTGTACAACTTCTAACTGATCAGATCAGTGCCGGGTTGCGCGATGTTAATACTGGGAAGACTGTTATCAAGGCATCTACAAAGTTAACCTTAAAACGTCTGACTGGTCTTGATCTGGAACAGATTTCCAGAGATAATCCGTGGGTTCAGGATAGGAAGGTCTGGATTCAAATACAACAAGTGTGGAACTCATTCCGACGTGAGTGGCGGAAGATAGAAGAGAACCTGGAGCGTGAAATCTACAAGCTGCAAGTAGGTGATGAACTTCAGCCTGGAGTATCTAAGCTGTCTAAGGTTTACATTGCTAAAAAGCGAAAGATTCAGGTAGGGGATAAAATGGCTGGTCGCCACGGAAATAAGGGTGTAGTAGCTGTAGTGGTACCTGAAGAGGATATGCCTTTCACAGAGGATGGCACTCCTGTTGACATTGTTTTGAATCCGCTTGGTGTACCTTCACGTATGAACCTGGGTCAGCTTTATGAAACAATGCTCGGATGGGCTGGTCATGAACTTGATGAACGGTATGAAACACCTTCTTTTGATGGTGCTTCACCGAAGCAAGTGGTGGAAGAATTAGAGAAAGCCAAACTCCCTACGAGCGGAAAGACAGTTCTCTTTGATGGAAGAACTGGCGGGAGATTTGATCAACCTGTTACCATAGGCTACATCTACATGTTAAAGCTTAATCATATGATTGATGACAAGATGCATGCCCGCTCAACCGGTCCTTACTCACTTATCACTCAGCAGCCACTTGGTGGGAAAGCCCAGTTCGGTGGTCAGAGGTTCGGAGAGATGGAAGTTTGGGCTCTGGAAGCTTATGGCGCAGCTTACACTCTCCAGGAGATCCTGACTGGAAAATCAGATGATGTGGAAGGCCGTTCGAAAGTTTACAACAGCCTTGTAAGAGGAGATAACGTACCGAAGTTCGGAATTCCGGAATCTTTTAATGTTCTTGTTAAGGAACTGCAGGGACTCGGTGTGGACGTTAAGCTACATTAATAATCGGAGGAACTCAATTGGTTTACATTAAACCGCGAAAAATCGATCAGCCCCAAGACTTCAGTTCTGTCTCTATCGGTCTCTCTTCACCAGAAGAAATTTTGAGGAGATCATACGGCGAAGTTCTGAAACCGGAAACGATTAACTATAGGTCTTATAAACCAGAAAAAGATGGTCTTTTCTGTGAGAAGATCTTCGGTCCTGTCAAAGACTATGAGTGTCACTGCGGGAAGTACAAAGGTATTCGTTATCGGAGTATTATTTGTGATCGCTGTGGTGTAGAGGTTACTCGCAAGCGGGTCCGTCGAGAACGGGGTGGACATATCACTCTCGCTGTGCCGGTAGTGCATATCTGGTATCTGCGATCAGTTCCGGGTAAGTTGAGTCACCTTCTTGGAATTCCTACGAGGGCTTTGGAAAGGGTTATTTACCATGAATCGTACATGGTCATCAATCCTGGAGCATCAGGTAAGAACCCTCTTGATCTCATTGAAGAAGAAGAATATCAAACTTTAGAAAAAGAGTTTGGGAAGCAAGCGGTATCTGAGGAAGATGTGGATGAGGATAACTTCTTCTACGCTGCAATGGGCGGTATTGCGATTCGTGATGCACTTAAAATCCTGGATATTTCTGCAACAATCAAAGAACTGTTGCACACAATTAAAACGTCGAAGTCAAAGCAGAAACGCTCTGATGCTTTGAAACGTCTGAAGGTTGTCAATGCATTTTATCCATCACCTGACCGCAAACGGCTTAATCGTCCGGAGTGGATGGTGGTTACAGTACTACCTGTAATTCCACCTGAGCTTCGACCATTAGTTCCTCTGGAAGGAGGCCGGTTTGCAGCAAGCGATCTGAACGACCTTTACCGCCGCGTCATTATTCGGAATAATCGCCTTAAGCAGCTGATGGAAATCAAGGCGCCGGATGTGATCTTGCGAAATGAAAAAAGGATGCTGCAGGAAGCTGTGGACACCCTTTTTGATAATACCCGCAGGGGTACGGCTATGAGCAGCGGTACTCGGCGTCCATTGAAGAGTTTAAGCGATATGCTTAGAGGTAAGCAAGGACGATTCCGTCAAAACCTTCTTGGTAAGCGCGTGGACTATTCCGGACGTTCCGTGATCGTGGTTGGCCCTGAACTAAAGCTTCATGAGTGTGGTCTTCCTAAGGATATGGCCATCGAGCTTTTCAAACCACAGCTCATTCATGAACTCATTTCACGAGGTATCATTAATACACCTCGCAGCGCAAAGCTGATGGTAGAAGAAAAGCGACCAGAGGTTTATGAGATTTTAGATTATGTGGTGCAGGATCACCCAGTATTGCTGAACCGTGCACCTACGCTTCACCGTCTTGGTATTCAGGCTTTTCAGCCTGTGCTTGTAGATGGTAAGGCCGTCCAGATTCATCCTCTTGTATGTGCTGCATTTAATGCTGACTTCGATGGAGACCAGATGGCAGTACATGTACCTCTTTCTGCAGAAGCACAGATGGAAGCCCGTATATTGATGCTTTCAAGCCATAACATCCTGCATCCTGCTCATGGCTATCCCATTACCGTTCCCTCACAAGACATGGTTCTAGGTTGTTATTTCCTTACCAAGCTGAAGAAAGATGATAAAGGTGAAGGTATGTCATTTAGCAGTCTGAATGAAGTAGCACTTGCCTATGAGAACGGTGCAGTTGGTCTTCATGCGATCATTAATGTCCGCACGAAAGATGGCTGGCAGGAGAATACCACTGTTGGTAGAGCCATATTCAACTCAATTCTCCCTGAGGAAGTTAGTTATGTTGATGAAATGATTTCCAAGAAGCGGTTGGAGAAAATCATCTATGACACTTATCTGTTAGTTGGAAATCACAAGACTGGCAAGTTCCTGGACGATCTAAAAAATCTCGGATTCAAGTATGCTACTCAGAGCGGAGTTAGTATTGCGATTGATGATGTATTGATTCCCAAGGAGAAATTTGACATTATCAACCTTGCCGGTAAAGAAGTCAACTCCATCCATTCAAAATATGATCGCCAGATTATCACAGAAGGAGAACGCTATAATAAGGTAATAGATGTCTGGACTCATGTTACTAATGACGTTGCTGCTGATATGATGAAGCATCTTGAAACTGACCAGGATGGTTTTAACCCCGTTTACATGATGGCCGACTCCGGTGCCCGAGGAAGTCAAGACCAGATTAAGCAGTTGGCAGGTATGCGCGGGCTTATGGCTAAACCAAGGAAAAGTATGACCGGTGGAAAAGGTGAAATTATCGAGTCACCCATCACGTCTAACTTCAAGGAAGGTCTTACAGTATTAGAGTACTTCATTTCTACTCACGGAGCCCGTAAAGGTCTGGCTGATACAGCCCTTAAAACAGCAGACGCCGGCTATCTGACTCGCCGACTGGTAGATGTTGCCCAGGATGTGGTGATTTATGAAGATGATTGTAGTACCATCAATGGTGTCTGGATTTCTGATCTAAAGGAAGGCGAAGAAGTAATTGAGCCCATGAAAGACCGCATTCTTGGACGGGTACTTCAGGAAGACGTTTTTGGTGATGGCGGAGTTGTGCTAAAGGCTGGAACACCTATCGGAGGGGTAGAGGCTGAACTAATATCTGAGCTTGATATACACAGAGTATTCATTCGTTCTGTACTTACTTGCGAATCCGACCGGGGTGTTTGTGCTAAATGCTATGGATATGATCTAAATACTAATAAGTTGGCAGCTCTTGGTTCTTCAGTAGGTATCGTTGCAGCTCAGTCAATCGGTGAACCGGGTACTCAGCTAACATTAAGAACCTTCCACATCGGTGGAACAGCTTCCAGGATCATTGAACAGTCTCAAATGGTTTCTAAACGGAAAGGAACCGTTAGATATTCAACAAATTTAGAATTTGCTGAAGTTCAAGATAGTGAAACTGTGGGAGGTAAGAAAGCTCTCTTGGTCAGACGAGTATTGGTGAGAAATGCTGCCATCGATATAATGGATGAGAACAAGCGGGTACTCTCAACTTATAATGTACCCTATGGAGCAGTACTAGTCGTGAAGGATAGTCAGGAAGTGAACAGAGGTGATATTTTGTTCACATGGGATCCTTACACAGATGTCATTCTTGCCAGGCAAAGCGGATTTATCAGATTCGTGGATATGATTGAAGGAGAGACCTATCAGGTTGAGGCTGTTGAGGGTGGTAAAAAACAGATTGTAACAATCGAATCAAGGAATCGCAAATTGTCTCCCCACATTGAAATCCTTGATAAGGATGAAAATGTCTTAGCTGGTGGAACCATTCTTCCTGTGAAAGCAGTGCTGATGGTGGTAGATGGTAAGAAAGTGGGTGCTGGCGATGTCATTGTGAAGATTGGTAAGGAGATTGGTAAAACTCGCGATATAACCGGTGGTCTTCCTCGAGTGGCAGAGCTCTTTGAGGCACGGAAACCTAAAGAACCTGCTGTAGTGACAGAAATCGATGGTAAAGTAAAGTTTGGTAAAACCAAACGAGGTATCCGCGAGATGCTTGTAGAAGGTGCTCATGACGAGGTTCGTAAATACAGGATTCCTTATGGTCGACATGTTATTGTTCATGAGGGAGACCGTGTAAGCGCTGGTGACCGCCTTTGCGAAGGTGCTATAGCGCCTACGGACATCTTGAATATTTTAGGACCTGAACGGGTTCAGGAATATCTGGTTAACGAGATTCAGGAAGTCTATCGCCTTCAAGGTGTGCGTATTAACGATAAACATATTGAGGTTATTGTACGTCAGATGATGCAAAAGCTGGAAGTTGATGATCCCGGTGATACTAAGTTTCTGCCCATCGATAGAGTGAGCAGGATGGATCTATTCAAAGAGAATCAAAGGATAGAGCAATCGCGTTACATCACCGATCCCGGCGATTCGGACTTTGTAGAAAGCGAGATGGTCAATAAGACCGAATTCAAGTTGATTAATGATAGTCTAAAAGAAGAAGGAAAGGCACCCGCCAAAAGCCGGAAGCCAAAACCGGCCTCATTCAGACCGCTCTTGTTGGGTATAACTCGGGCTTCACTCAACACTGAGAGCTTTATTTCGGCTGCTTCCTTCCAGGAGACGACACGTGTCTTGACTGATGCTTCAACAGAGGGCAAAACTGATTATCTCCGAGGATTGAAAGAGAATGTGATTTTGGGTCGCCTTATCCCAGCGGGCACTGGTTTTGAACAATACAGAGATATGCTGGTTCAGAAACCCATTGAAAGCGAAGATGCTGAAATAACTGAGCAAGACACAGAAGCAGTTGAAGCCGAAGTAGCTGCTTAGCTTGAGAAAGGAAAAGAAAATTAATGCCGACAATTAATCAGCTTATACGTAAAGGTAGGAAAAGAACAACTCAAAAGAGCAGTTCCCGTGCCTTGAAGCGGAATCCTCAAAAGCGAGGTGTATGCACTCGAGTTTACACGACTACACCTAAGAAACCTAACTCGGCTCTTCGTAAGGTAGCAAAAGTGAGACTGACAAACGGTATTGAAGTGATTGCTTATATCCCAGGTGAAGGTCATAATCTTCAGGAGCATTCCATAGTACTTATTGAAGGTGGTCGTGTAAAGGATTTACCAGGTGTAAAATATCACATTGTCCGCGGTACAATGGATACTGCAGGCGTGATGGACAGGAAAACAAGCAGGTCTCGATACGGTGCTAAGAGACCCCGATAATAAGGATTGAACCGATGAGGAGACGCAGACCAGAAAAGCGAAAGATAGCACCTGATCCTGTATTCGGTGACACGCAGGTGCAGAAGTTTATTAATCACCTTATGGTGCGAGGTAAGAAGAGTACAGCTGAAGGTATTTTCTATGGTGCTATGGATATTGTGAAAACAAAGACTAAGTCTGACCCTATTGAACTTTTCCAGAAAGCTGTGGTCAATGTAAAACCTATGATAGAAGTGAAATCCCGGAGAATAGGTGGCGCCACATACCAGGTTCCGATTCAGGTTCTGGATCACAGAGCCTTTGCGCTTGCTGCCAGATGGATTATTGGATTCGCCAAATCACGCAAGGGCAGCATGGCCCAGCGGCTAGCTGGAGAATTTATCGCTGCAGCGAATGAAGAAGGCGGCGCTGTGAAGAAGAAGGAAGATACACACCGAATGGCTGAAGCGAACAAGGCATTTGCCCATTACGGCAGGAGAAGATGAAACAGACTTCTTTAGATAGAGTCAGAAATATTGGCATCTTAGCCCACATTGATGCGGGTAAGACGACCACTACTGAGCGCATCCTTTACTACACTGGACGTGTGCACAGAATGGGAGAAGTGCATGAAGGTGCCGCTACCATGGATTGGATGGATCAGGAGCGGGAACGTGGCATAACAATTACTTCTGCTGCTACGACTACTTTTTGGGAAGATCACCGCATCAATATAATTGATACTCCAGGTCATATCGACTTCACAGCTGAAGTGGAACGTTCTCTTCGTGTCCTGGATGGTGCCGTTGTTCTTTTCTGTGCGGTAGGGGGAGTTGAGCCTCAGAGTGAGACTGTTTGGCGGCAGGCTAATTATTACAAAATTCCGCGTATTGCCTTTGTGAATAAGATGGACAGGATGGGAGCAGATTTCTACAATGTACTGGACATGATGAAAAAGCGGCTTAAGTCGAAGCCTCTCCCTATCGTACTTCCTATCGGAGCTGGTGAACTATTCACCGGACTCATTGATCTCATTCGCATGAAAGCGATTATTTACAACGAGTCATCCCTTGGTGTTCATTATGATTTCACAGACATTCCGGATGATTTGAAAGAGGAAGCCGAAAAAGCACGTCATCATCTTGTGGAAGAAGCGGCTGCGTTTGATGAGAAACTATTTAAAAAGTATTTAGCTGATGAAAAGTTAACTGCTGATGAGATTAAGAGTGCAATCCGTCAGGGATGTATAGAAAACGCTTTTGTACCTGTACTATGCGGCTCTGCGTTTAAGAACAAAGGTATTCAGAGATTGCTCGATGCTGTATTGGATTATCTACCGGCACCTATCGATATCCCAGAGGTTATTGGACACACTCCTGGGGATTCGGACATTTTGTTAGCTCGAAAACCATCAACAAATGAACCTTTCAGCGCACTATCATTTAAAATTATGACCGATCCCTACGTTGGCAGGTTAACATTCCTTCGTGTGTACTCTGGTGAGTTAAAATCAGGTACTTCAGTCATTAACGCTACTAATGATAGGAAAGAACGCATTGGTCGTATTCTGCTGATGCATGCCAATAAGCGAGAAGAGAGAAAAATTCTTTCTGCAGGAGAAATTGGTGCTGTCGTAGGACTCAAACATACAAAGACGGGGCATACAATTTGTGATCCTACAGCTCCCATTATCCTGGAGGCTATGGAATTTCAGAAACCGGTGATTTCTGTTTCTATTGAAGCGGAGAGTAAAGCTGACCAAGAAAACCTTTCAGAGGCACTGGTAAAACTGTCTGATGAGGATCCTACTTTCACGGTTAAAACAGATGAGGAGACTGGTCAGACTGTTATTTCCGGGATGGGTGAGTTGCATCTTGAAATACTTGTGGACAGACTGAAGAGAGAATTCAAAGTAAATGCCAAAGTTGGAATACCCCAAGTTGCCTACAAGGAGACAATTACTCAGCCTTCTGAGGCTGAAGGGAAATTTATTCGTCAGTCCGGCGGCAGGGGACAATATGGTCATGTAAAAATTACTGTCGAACCGAATGATCCTGGGAAGGGATATCATTTCGATAACAAAATTGTGGGCGGTGCTGTGCCGAAGGATTACATTCCTTCGGTGGATCGAGGAATACAGGAAGCACTTCGTAATGGTGTACTTGCCGGTTATCCAATGGAAGATGTTCGTGTTGAGTTAATAGACGGCAGTTATCACGAAGTTGACTCTTCAGAATTGGCATTCAAGATTGCCGGTTCCATGGCTGTTCAGGAAGCTTGCGGACGGGCTAAACCGGTACTTCTGGAACCGTCCATGCGGGTAGAGGTTGTGCTTCCGGAACAGTATCTTGGAGATGTGATGAGCGATTTATCATCTCGCCGTGGTGAGATATTGGGAACCGATCACCGAAAGGATGCAGTAGTGATCAGCGCCATGGTACCATTGAGCGATATGTTCGGGTACGCCACAGCTCTTAGATCCATAACCCAGGGTAGAGCAGTCTTTTCAATGGAGTTTGAGAAGTATCAGACCATCCCGAAATCAACCAGCGAAAAGATTATTGAGAAAGTGTACGGCAAAGTGGTCGCATAGTAGTAAGGAGGAATAGCAATGGCAAAGGCAAAGTTTGAGCGCACTAAACCCCACTTGAATGTTGGGACGATAGGACACGTTGACCATGGCAAGACTACGTTGACAGCCGCCATGACGATGATGCTGTCCAAGCGCGGATTGAGTGAGATCAGATCATTTGACAGTATTGACAACGCTCCTGAAGAGCGTGAGCGCGGTATTACGATTCAGACAGCACATGTGGAGTATGAGACGGAGAACCGTCACTACGCTCACATTGACTGTCCCGGACATGCCGACTATATCAAGAATATGATCACCGGAGCGGCACAGATGGATGGCGCCATTCTGGTGGTGAGTGCGGCAGACGGCCCCATGCCCCAGACCCGTGAGCATGTCCTTCTGGCTCGTCAGGTGAATGTACCGGCTATCGTGGTCTATCTGAACAAGACGGACCAGGTGGACGATCCGGAGCTTATTGAGCTGGTAGAGCTGGAGCTTCGTGAGCTTTTGAGTGAGTACGAATTCCCCGGTGATGATATACCTATTATCAAGGGGAGTGCTCTGGAAGCTATGAACAATCCGGATGACGAAGACAAGACCCAAAGTATTAGAGAGCTGGTAGATGCCATCGACAACTACATACCAGAGCCGGAGCGAGATATTGACAAGCCGTTCTTGATGCCGGTGGAGGATGTATTCTCCATTACAGGCCGTGGTACGGTAGGTACCGGACGAGTAGAGCGCGGTATTGTGAAGGTCGGAGATGAGGTAGATATAGTTGGCCTGGGAGAACATGAGAAGACAGTGGTGACCGGAGTGGAGATGTTCCGGAAGGAGCTGGACGAAGGTCAGGCTGGCGACAATGCCGGTTTACTTCTTAGAGGTATCGACAAGGAGTGGCTGAAGCGCGGTATGGTGGTTGCAAAGCCGGGAAGTATTACACCTCACACGAAGTTCAAGGCGGAAGTATATATTCTGAAGAAGGAAGAGGGTGGGCGTCACACACCGTTTTTCAACGGCTATCGTCCTCAGTTCTACTTCCGTACGACGGATGTGACAGGTGTTGTGACCCTTCCGGAGGGTACGGAGATGGTGATGCCAGGTGATAATGTAAATCTGAATGTGGAATTAATCACAAACATCGCTATGGAAGAGAATCTCCGGTTCGCCATTCGTGAAGGAGGGCATACGGTCGGTGCCGGTGTGGTAACAGGCATCGTGGAGTAAGGAGAATAACGTGGCAGGACAGACGCTTAAAATCAGACTGAAGGCTTATGATCATAATCTGCTGGATAAGTCCACAGATAAAATTGTGAAAACAGTGAAGCAAACGGGAGCTGTGATATCGGGACCAATTCCTTTGCCGACAAAGAGAACTATATATACAGTTCTCCGTTCACCTCACGTGAACAAGAAGTCCCGTGAACAGTTTCAGACCAAAGTACACAAGAGGCTGATCGAAATCCTGAACGCATCACCTAAAACTGCTGATGCTCTGATGAAGCTTGATCTGTCAGCTGGAGTGGATATCCAAATAAAGGCATAAAAGTGAACAGTTTAATCGGTAAAAAGATAGGGATGACCCGCATATTCAGCGACAATGGTCGCAGTCTTCCGGTGACGGTAGTTCAAGCTGGTCCCTGTGTAGTGACTCAAGTGAAGACAGAAGAGAAAGATGGCTATTTAGCTGTTCAGTTCGGTTTTGAAGATAAGCTTGACAAGAAGACAACAAGGCCTGAAATGGGGCATTTCAAAAAAGCCGGAACTACTCCTAAACGCCACCTCGTAGAGTTCCCAGTTCGCAAAAGCCGAATTCCTGCATCTGGAAAAAAATACACGGTAGGGATATTTAAAGAAGGCGATCGTGTTACAGTTCGCGGTACTTCGAAAGGAAAAGGGTTTGCGGGAGTAGTAAAACGTCACGGTTTTAGCGGAGGACCTAAAACTCACGGTCAATCTGATCAATTGCGGGCTCCAGGATCCATAGGACAATCTTCTGATCCATCAAGAGTTTGGCCGGGAATGAAAATGCCTGGACAGATGGGCAATCGAACTGCCGTTACAAACAATCTTGAGATCGTGAAAGTAGATGAAGAAAATGGATATCTCTTCATAAAAGGTGCAGTTCCCGGAGCACGAAACGGTATCGTGACGATTACGAAGTAGAGGTTATGATGGAATTGTCAGTGTACGATCAGAGTGGAAGCGTTACCTCGAAAATCAAGGTGGATGATTCCGTATTTAAAATCACGCCAGATGAGCAGCTTGTCCATCGTGCAATAGTGGCTGAAATGACAAATGCTCGTAAGGGTACGCACTCTACAAAAACTCGCTCCGAAGTGAGGGGTGGAGGTAGAAAACCATGGCGTCAGAAAGGAACCGGTCGTGCTCGTGCAGGGACCATTCGTTCTCCTATTTGGAGAGGTGGTGGTGTCATATTTGGACCCAAGCCAAAAAATTATGAGAAGAAACTTCCGAAGAAAATGAGGCGGCTGGCACGGAAAAGCGTTTTGTCGCAACGTATTTCTGATGAGGCGGTTATGGTAGTCGAGAGTGTAAAGCTGGAAGAGGTGAAAACGAAAAAATTCATCGCAATCCTGGAAAAGCTTGGAATCAGCGATAAAAAGATCACTTTCCTGCCTGCAGAATTAAATGAAAATGTCCTTCTATCTTCACGGAATCTGCCCAATGTTTTTATTGTCCAGGCTGAGAGTGCTTCTACTTATGATCTTCTGGATTGTGATGTGATTCTTTTTGATAAGGAAGGGCTCGAGCGACTAAATAATCAACTGGCGGTGTCTTAAGATGACCAAAATAAGACAGGTAATTATCCGACCATTGCTCACAGAAAAAATGAGCCATCTTGAAGAATCTGAGCGGAAGTATGCTTTTCAAGTAAGTCCAACTTCAAATAAGATTGATGTGAAGAGAGCTGTTGAAAAGAAATTTGATGTGAAAGTCGCAAGTGTTGCCACTATGAACTTTCGGGGAAAAAATAAGGAGATGACGATAAGGAGTGGAGGTCGTCCCATTCGTACAACTGGAAGTCGCTCAAATTGGAAAAAAGCCATTGTCACTCTGCAGAAGGACTATACTATTGATCTTTTTGGAATGGAGGTTGAAAGCTGATGCCTGTTAAGACTGTAAAGCCGATAACTCCCGGTCAGCGCGGCAAAACGCTCTCGACATTCGAAGAGATCACCAAGTCTAAGCCAGAGAAAAGGTTGACTCGTTCTCTGAAGAAGACTGGCGGCAGGAATAATCAGGGTCGTATGACGTCCAGGCGGCGAGGAGGCGGCCATAAACGGAAGTACCGGGTTATAGACTTCAAGCGTAACAAATTCGATATTCCTGCAAAAGTAGCAGCTATCGAATACGACCCTAACCGTTCAGCTCGGATAGCACTGCTGCATTATACAGATGGTGAAAAACGATATATGCTATCACCCTACGGGTTGAAAGTGGGGGATACGGTCGTTTCTGGAGAAAATGCTCCCATTCGGATTGGCAACTGCCTGCCTCTGAAAAATATTCCATCAGGTCATATGGTACATAATATTGAACTTGCACCTGGTCGTGGCGGCCAGATGGTTAGAAGTGCCGGCACAGGAGCCCAAATCCTGGCAAGAGATGCAGGGAAGGTGACTTTGAAACTTCCATCCAAAGAGGTTCGGTTGGTCAGGGGAGACTGTTTTGCAACAATTGGTGAAGTCAGTAATAAAAGCCACGAGACTGTTCAACTGGGCAAGGCAGGTCGAAATCGGTGGAAGGGTCGTAGACCGAAAGTTCGCGGTGTAGCGATGAATCCTGTTGATCATCCAATGGGTGGTGGAGAAGGGAAGTCTTCCGGCGGACGGCATCCATGTTCTCCTACAGGCGTTCCGTCAAAGGGATACAGAACCAGGAAAAACAAAAAAGCTTCAAATCGTTATATTGTTAAGAGGAGGAAGAAATAATGGGTCGTTCGGTCAAAAAGGGACCTTACGTGGATGAGAAGCTCCTGAAAAAGATTAATGCCATGAAGAAAAGCAAGAAGAAGACTGTCATCAAGACATGGGCCCGACGGAGTATTATTGCTCCTGAGTTTGTGGGGCATACCATTGCTGTTCACAATGGGAGACAATTTATTCCTGTGTTTATATCAGAGAATATGGTAGGTCACTCTCTAGGTGAATTTTCGCCGACAAGAATATTCCGAATGCATTCCGGAGACAGGAAGACTTAAAATTATGGAATCATTAGCCAAAGCACGTTATGTACGTCAGTCAGCAACAAAAGTTAGGAAGATGCTCGATTTAGTTCGCGGCGAGAGAGTGGGAAGCGCATTGAATGTTCTTCACTTCTCACCTCAAAAAGCGTCGAAAGTCATTGAAAACACTATTCATTCAGCTGTAGCAAATATGTTACAGACAGAGGAAGGTAAATCGGTTGATCCCGAAAACCTCCTTGTGAAAAAAGCTTATGTTGATGAAGGACCCACCATGCGGCGATTTAGGGCAGGTGCCATGGGGCGAGTTAAAAGGATCAGGAAACGTTCAAGTCATTTAACGATTGTATTATCTGATGAGAAATCTTAAGAGAGGTTAGTGTGGGGCAGAAAACACATCCGATAGGTTTTAGACTGGGTATCAATAAACCGTGGAGCTCCAATTGGTTTGCCACGAAGGAGTTTCCAGAATTTATGGCGGAAGACATCCGCGTCCGAAAGTATATAGGCAAGAGATTACCGAATGCAGGTGTATCGAGAGTTGATATTGACCGGACAAGTAAGAATCTTGTGATATCTATCCATACTGCTCGGCCGGGAATCGTGATAGGAAAAGGTGGTGAAGAAGTTGATCGTTTGAAGGAGGAGTTGACGAGACTTACCAGTCAAAAAGTTCAGGTGAATATCTTAGAGATTAAGCGTCCGGAATTGGATGCCAAACTGGTGGGAGAAAATATCGCACATCAGCTTGTCAGGAAGATAGCTTATCGTCGAGCAGTGAAGAAAGCTATCCAATCAACAATTCGCATGGGTGCTGAAGGGATACGAATCAGAGTAGCCGGACGTTTGGGTGGTGCAGAAATCGCCCGGTCAGAAACATTTCGCGAAGGTAAAGTTCCTCTCCACACTCTCAGGTCGGATATAGATTTTGCCATTACAGAAGCAAGAACTACCTATGGCACAATCGGCATAAAGGTTTGGATTTATAATGGGGAGAAAAGCACCTGATGTTAGAACCGCGCAAAGTTAAGTGGAGAAGAGTTCATCGGGGCCGCCGCCGCGGAATGGCTACCAGAGGTAGTCACGTAGCTTATGGGAGTTACGGGCTAAAGGCTCTGGAACCCGGTTGGGTTACTGCCCGGCAGATAGAATCTTGCCGGGTAGCAATTATTCGTAAAATCAGAAAACATGGCCGCATGTGGATCAGAGTATTTCCTGATAAGCCTATTACCAAGAAGCCGGCAGAGGTTCGAATGGGTAAGGGTAAGGGTGCTCCTGATCAGTGGGTAGCTGTGGTAAAGCCTGGGAAGATTTTATTTGAGGTAGAAGGTGTCACTCGTGAGCTGGCTTTAGAGGCATTCCGAATGGCAGGGTTTAAACTTCCAATTAAGACCAAATTAGCTGAGCGTCGAGAGCAGGCTGGCTAAGCTGGAGAATTTGTGATGAGACGTGAAGAATTACGAGAAATGTCCGTAAAGGAATTGATATCAAGGCTCTCAGATAATTTGGAGGAACTAGAAAATCTCAGGTTCCAGAAGGCTCTGCAACAGTTAGAGAATCCATTGCGTATTCGTCATCTGCGCCGGGAAGTCGCCCAGGTGAAAACAGCTCTTCGGGAATATGAATTAGGTACGAGAGGTAATTCAGAAAGTGAGGAGAGCTGAAATGAGTGTTCGGGGTAAAAAACAGATATTGACGGGAAATGTGATTCGTAATTCAGGCGACAAGACGGTTGTTGTAGAAGTCTCACGAAAGGTTAAGCACCCCGTTTATAAGAAATATGTAGTGAAGAAAAAGAAATTTATGGCTCATGATGAGAGAGGGCAGTATGGAGTAGGTGATAAGGTGAACATTATTGCTTCACGTCCCATCAGCAAGACTAAGAGGTGGCGTGTTACAGAGTTGATAGAGAAAAGTAAAGCAGGCTAAGCAAACATTTTAAAATTGAGGCAGCATCATGATCCAACAGGAAACAAGACTCAAAGTAGCAGACAATACAGGCGCGAAAGAAGTTCTCGCTTTCAAAATCCTCGGTGGCACAAGAAAGCGATATGCCCGTGTGGGTGATGTTGTGGTAGTAACGGTTAAACAGGCTATGCCGGGCGGAATGGTGAAAAAAGGTGAGATTTCCAAAGCGGTAGTGGTAAGAACTCGGAAAGAGATTCGCAGAAAGGACGGTTCTTATGTTCGTTTTGATGATAACGCTGCTGTTCTACTAGACAACTCCCTTGAGCCAAAAGGAACTCGCATATTTGGACCTGTATCCAGAGAACTTCGTGAAGGCGGCTTTATGAAAATAGTTTCCATGGCACCGGAGGTTATATAGGATGCACATCAAAAAGGGTGATACAGTGATGGTTATTTCAGGAGCTTATAGAGGTAAGACTGGCAAAGTCCTTTACGTTATGCCGAAACGGAACAGAGCTATTGTAGAGAGAGTGAATTTTGTTAAGCGACACAGTCGTCCTTCACAACAGAATCCCCAAGGTGGGATTATCGAAAAGGAAGCCTCAATACATGTATCCAATCTTGCAGTTGTTACAGGCGGGAAACCCACCCGTGTGGGATACAGGTTCCTCGATACAGGTCGAAAGGTACGAGTGTCGCGTAAGACAGGGGAAGATATTGATTCTTAGGAGTAAACGTGGGTAAGGAAGAGAAAAAAGAGAAAGTACAGAAATCAGCTTCTAAAGCAGAAGAGAAAGCCCCAGCCAAGAAATCTGTGGCTAAGAAGAGCAGTTCAAAGAAAATTGCTGCTGCGAAAAGTACAGTGAAAAAATCTGCTGTAAAAAAGAGTACTGCCAAGAAGCAAGCTTCGGCAAAAAGTACAACAAAAAAGTCTGCAGCCAAGAAAATTTCTACAGCAGAAAGTACTGTAAAAAAATCTACTGGCAAAAAGAGCACGACGAAAAAACCTGCAGCCAAGAAAAGAAGTTCGACGAAAACAACTCCTCAGAAGAAGTCTGCACCTAAAAAGGCAGAATTGGCAAAAAAGACTTCTCCTAAGAAGAAAGCCGAATATAGACCTTCTTTATTGGCTTATCATCGGGAGAAAGCTACACCTGCTTTGATGAAGGAACTCGGTTACACCAATTCTTTAGAGGTTCCCAGATTGAATAAAATAACCCTGAATGTTGGTATGGGTGATGCAAGGAATGAGTCAGGTTCTCTTGAAAAAGCATCTGAGGATTTGGCGACAATCACCGGACAGAAAGCTGTAGTAACGAAAGCTAGGAAAGCAATTTCCAATTTCAAATTGAGGATAGGTGATCCTGTCGGTTGTCGGGTGACTCTGCGCAGATGGAAGATGTACGAATTTCTTGAGAGACTTGTTTCTATTGCTCTTCCGAGGGTAAGAGACTTCCGGGGACTTTCTGCTAAGTCGTTTGATGGTCACGGAAACTATAGCATGGGGATAGAAGAGCACGTTGTTTTTCCCGAAATTGACTACGATAAAATTGACAAGATAAGAGGAATGAATGTCACTATTGTAACAACTGCCCAGACGGATCAAGAAGGTTATGAGTTATTGAAATTACTAGGATTACCTTTCCGGCTTGATAACCGTTTCGAGCGTGCTAAAAAAGAGAATAGTAATGTGGCGGAAGAAGGTGATTCCGTTTCTAATGAATTAACTGAAGCAGCTGAGGTAGCCTGATGGCAAAGAAATCACTCATTGCAAAATCAAAGCGTAAACCCAAGTTCAGCACCAGAAAGTATAATCGTTGCTCCAATTGCGGTCGTCCCAGAGGATATCTGAGGAGATTCGGCCTCTGCCGTCTCTGCTTCCGTGAGATGGCTTTGAAAGGTGAGATTCCAGGTGTGACAAAGGCGAGCTGGTAAGCTAAGAGGAGAATACTGAAGTGACCATGACAGATCCGGTAGCCGATCTCTTAACGAGAATCAGGAATGCGCAAAATTCGAATAATCGGTTTGCAGATATTCCGCTCTCGAACCTGAAAAAGAGGATTCTTTTCATCCTAAAGGAAGAACATTATATCCGCGACTTCATTATTGTGAACGATGACAAGGGTGGTAGACTCCGTGCTTTCCTGAAGTATGATTCAGAAGGGGAACCAGTTATTAGATCTATCAGTCGGATCAGTAAACCTGGACGACGGGTATATGCGAAAGCTGGCGAAATACCTAAGGTATTGGATGGTCTGGGTGTTGCGATATTGACCACATCCAAAGGTGTTGTTTCCGACAAAGTTGCCCGGAAGTTGAATGTGGGCGGTGAAATATTGTGCAACGTTTGGTAGGATTGTAAAATGTCAAGAGTTGGAAAAAAACCGATACAGATTCCTGATGGGGTTAAAATCACTCTTGAAGGGAAACACATTAGTGTGACAGGAGCCAAGGGAACTTTAGAGCTTGATATTCATCCTGACATTGATGTTGTGCAGGAGAACGGCTCTCTTCTTGTGAGCAGACCTTCAGATAGCAAGACTCACCGGGCTTTACATGGAACTACACGGTCATTGCTTCAGAACATGGTGACGGGTACCTCAAATGGTTTCAGCAAAGAGTTATCAATACAAGGAGTAGGTTTCCGAGCCGATTTAGAAGGTCGGAAGCTTAAGCTTAAATTGGGCTTCTCGCATGATATTTATTTCGAACCTCCTGAAGGAATTCAGATTAGTGCAACAAGGAATACAATAACAGTATCGGGGATTGATAAGCAGTTAGTTGGACAGATAGCAGCAAAGATTCGATCTTTCCGTTCACCAGAGTCTTACAAAGGTAAAGGTATTCGCTATGTAGATGAATATGTTCGAATTAAGAAGGGTAAGACCATCGGTGGGGTAGGAGCATAGTAAATATGAGAGAGCAGAAATTAAAGAAAGAAAGAAGAGTTCGCAGACGGAGGAGAAGTAAAAGTATGTTCACTCATAGTGAACGTCCCAGGCTGGTTGTCTATCGTAGTTTGAAACATATCTATGGTCAAATTGTTGACGATAACAAAGGTGAAGTTCTGGTGTCAGCATCCACCTTAGATTCTTCTGTACAATCTGCATTAAAGAGTACAAAAACGAAGATAGAGATGAGTACTCAGGCAGGGAGAATTCTTGCTGAAAGAGCTAAAGAGAACAAAATTAAAAAGGTCGTCTTTGACAGGAATGGATTTATTTACCACGGTCGTGTTAAGGCATTGGCTGAAGGAGCGAGGGAAGGAGGACTGGAATTTTGAATAACATTGATCCCACAGAACTGGATCTTCAGGAAGAGACTGTTGTACGTATCAACAGGGTTGCCAAAGTAGTTGCGGGCGGTCGCAGATTCAGATTTAACGCCCTTGTAGCAGTTGGTGACGGCAACGGACATGTAGGTTTAGGCCATGGTAAGGCTAATGAGGTAATAGCAGCAATTACTAAGTCAAAGGAAGATGCGAAAAAGAATTTGTTCCGTGTACCTGTCATTAAAGGGACGATTCCTCATAAAATCGTTGGAAAATATGGAGCAAGTAAAGTTATGCTGAAACCGGCAGCTCCCGGAACAGGAGTTATTGCTGGTGAGGCAGTCAGGGCGCTGGTTGTACAAGCGGGAATTACCGATATCTTGACAAAGCGGTACGGTTCAGCAAATGCGAACAACATTGTGCGGGCAACCGAAGTAGCTCTACGGAATCTGCAAGATCCTGTATCCATAGCAAATCGGCGAGGTATCACACTAAAGCAGGTATTTGAATAGATTATGCCGAAAAAAAAGACAAAATCATTGAAAATCACTCAAGTGAAGAGCACAATTGGCCACAATTCAAAAACAAAAAGGACGATAGCAGCATTAGGATTGAGAAGGATGCATCAGACTGTTACACATGCTGACACTCCACAAATTCGAGGTATGGTAAATGCTGTCCGTTTTCTTCTAGAAGTGGAGCAGTCATGAAGTTGGGTAATCTGAAGCCGGGAGCAGGCGCCAGAAAGAATCGCAAACGTATAGGGAGAGGTCCTGCATCCGGCACTGGAAAAACTGCTGGCAGAGGTAATAAAGGGTACCATTCCCGGTCCGGCAGTAAAAGGCGCCCGTGGTTTGAGGGGGGCCAGATGCCTCTGCAGCGGCGAGTCCCTAAACGTGGCTTCAGTAATGCACGTTTCAAGAAAGTATATCAGATTGTTAATATCGGACGTTTGGCAGATTTGAATGAGAAAGAAATCAACATTGACTTGATGATAGAGAGAGGTCTCATCAAAACGAACAGCATTCCTGTTAAAGTATTAGGAGAAGGGGAATTGGAGACCGGAATTAATGTATCTGCACATTCTTTCTCTGAATCCGCTAAAGACAAAATTGAGAAAGCCGGAGGCAAAGTAACAATAGTCTGATGCTGGAGAAGTTCAAGAACATAGCGAGCATTCCAGAACTGCGTAAGCGCATCGGCTTTACACTGATGCTCCTGATCATTGTTCGTTTGGGTGCTCACGTTCCCATTCCAGGTGTGAATGTTGATGCTATCTCAGAAGCTTTCAAGCAGTACAGCAATACGTTATTTGGGCTTTATGATCTTTTTTCAGGTGGTGCGTTTCAGAAGGCGACTCTATTTGCCCTCGGAATCATGCCCTACATCTCGGCTTCCATTATCATTCAACTTATGGGGGTTGTGGTTCCCTATTTCCAGAGACTGCAGAAAGAAGGTGAAGAAGGTCGGAAGAAGATTACTCAGATTACACGATATGGTACCGTTTTGATTTCAACTTTACAAGCGTATGGGATTTCTGTTTTTCTGGAGAGTCTGGATCCTGTATCAGTAGGCAATCAATTAATGCAGGTGGTGCCATCAGATTTTGCTGGGTTCCGATTTATTGCTGTAGTGTCGTTAGTGACTGGTACAATCTTCATCATGTGGTTGGGTGAGCAGATCACAGAACGGGGGATTGGCAACGGTATCTCCCTCATAATTATGATCGGTATCGTGGCAAGAATCCCAATGTTAATTCTGACAGAAGTTGATCTAATAAAAAATGATCTCCGTGGACCTCTTACAGAAGTTGTTCTAATGGGAATTATGATAGTGATAGTCGGTTTTGTTGTGTTGATAACCCAAGGTACTCGAAAGATTCCTGTTCAATATGCGAAACGGGTAGTAGGGCGAAAAGTTTATGGAGGACAGTCTACACACATTCCCATGCGAGTAAACACTGCTGGTGTCATGCCTATTATTTTTGCACAATCCATCATGTTTCTTCCCACAACAATTGCCACATTTTTCAGCGGCAGCAGTTTCTTTGATGGGATAAATCGTTTGTTTTCATTTAATCATTGGTTCTATTGGCTTGTATTTGGTGTTTTCATCATTTTCTTCACCTATTTCTATACTGCTATTGCATTTAATCCCCAGGAAGTTGCTGATAATATGAAAAAGCATGGGGGCTTTATTCCCGGTATCAGACCCGGTAAAAAAACCAGTGAGTTTATTGACAACATCCTGACCAGGGTTACACTGCCTGGTTCTTTCTTCCTGGCATTTGTAGCGGTGTTCCCCTTTTTACTTATGCAAACTATGGATGTCAATTACAGCTTAGCATCATTTTTCGGAGGTACCAGTCTGCTTATCATTGTAGGTGTTGCTTTAGACACACTGCAGCAGGTGGAATCACATCTTCTTATGAGACACTACGACGGCTTCCTGAAGAAGGGTAAGATTCGCGGACGGCGGAGGAGCTGAGATGGTAGCCATTCGCAGTGAGAGGGAAGTGGATAAGATTGCAGAGAGCAGCAGGATTGTAGCTGAAACACTAAATCTTCTTGGTGAAAAGATAGAAGTAGGTATGACCGGCAAGGAGTTGGATAGCATCGCAGAAAAATACATCCGTTCACGGGGTGCTGAACCGGCATTCAAAGGATATTTAGGTTATCCGGCTACCCTTTGTATCTCTGTCAATGATGGTGTAGTCCACGGCATACCTAATGATATTCCTTTCAAGGATGGGGATATTGTCAGTATCGACTGTGGTACACTAAAGAACGGTTATCATGGTGACCACGCACTGACTTTCATGGTAGGCAATGTGGGACAAGAGGTACAAGATTTGGTGAAAACCACCCAAGAGTCACTTTATGTCGGTATTGAGCAGGCAAAGACCGGTAAACATGTTTCAGACATTGGTCACGCAATACAGACTTTTGTAGAAGAGAAGGGCTATAGCGTAGTAAGAGAGTTGGTAGGACACGGAATCGGCCGTGATCTTCATGAAGATCCCCAGGTACCGAATTATGGTGAACCCGGTAGAGGTTTGAGGCTGAAAAGCGGCATGTGTATTGCTATTGAACCTATGATAAATCTAGGTGCCAAAGAAATCTACACCAAACCCGATGGTTGGGCTATTTGTACAAAAGACGGCAAACCGTCAGCACATTTTGAACATACTGTAGTAGTAACCGAAAAAGGTGGCAATATTTTAAGTAATGGGGCCGTTCAAGGATAATGAGAAATGAAAGTTAGATCCTCAGTAAAGAAAATATGTGACAAGTGTAAGATCATTCGCCGGAAGGGAGTGGTTCGGGTAATTTGCAGTAATCCAAAACACAAGCAAAGACAAGGATAATCTATGGCACGTATAGCAGGTGTAGATCTACCAAGAGATAAGAAAGTTGAATATGCCCTCACCTCTATTTTTGGCGTTGGACATTCTACAGCAGGGAAAATTATTGAAGAAGCAAAAGTGGATGGAAATATTCGTGTGTCTGATTTGAGTGAAGAACAGGTGACGGCTATTCGAGGAGTTGTTGGTGACTTGACTATAGAAGGAGAACTCCGGACTGATCGGACGAAAAACATTAAGCGTCTGATGGATATCGGCAGTTACCGTGGATTACGCCACAGGAGAGGTCTTCCAGTCAGAGGCCAGAGAACAAAAACCAATGCCCGTACTCGTAAGGGAAGAAAGAGAACCGTAGGGTTAGGTCGAAAAACATCAGTAGGCAAGAAAGGATAATAATAACTGAATTATGGCAAAGAAAGGATCAAAACAGAGAAAGAAGAAAAAGGGGCAGGTACCTTCTGAAGGTATCGCTCATATTAAGGCGACTTTCAATAATACAATAATCACTTTTACCGACATGAACGGGAATGTAGTCACTTGGGCCAGCGCGGGCACATCCGGCTTCAAGGGTTCTCGGAAAAGCACACCCTATGCTGCCGGTCAGGCTGCCGAGAAAGCAGCGGAGGAAGCCATGGAATTAGGAATGACTTCTGTGGAGGTGCGTGTGAAAGGACCTGGCCCCGGCCGTGAATCGTCAATTCGTTCCTTAGGAGTTGCTGGTCTGGAAGTGACCAGAATTACTGATGTCACACCTATTCCTCATAACGGTTGTCGTCCACCGAAGAAACGCAGAGTATAGGGGGGAATAAGTAATGGCACGTTTTATAGGTCCCAAAGCAAAAATTGCCAGGAAGTTTGGTGAGAATATTTTTGGTAATGAAAAGATCTCTAAGATCCTTGAGAGGAAAAATTATCCTCCTGGCCAGCATGGACAGAGTCGCCGCCGTCGGCCTTCTAACTATGCGATGCAGCTTCGTGAAAAACAGAAGATGAAGTATGCCTATGGTCTTCTCGAACGGCAATTTCGCCGCTTTTTCAAAAAGGCCGAAAAGATGCAGGGAGAGACAGGAGTCAACCTCATGCAGCTATTAGAGCAAAGACTTGACAATGTGGTCTATCGTCTGGGTTTCACGACCACAAGATCAGCTGCAAGACAACTGGTAAATCACAGACACCTGACTGTTAATGGTAAAATTGTGAATGTACCATCCTATCTTGTTAAGCCCGGAGATGTGGTTCAGGTTAGGGAGAAAAGCAGGAAAATGTCCGTGATACACGATTCAGTTAAACGGATTAGGGGAGATCTTGACATTCCATGGTTAAAGCTGGACAAGGCATCTCTTTCTGGAACGTTTGATCAGATACCTGATCGTGAACATCTGGATACTATGTTTAACGTTCAATTAGTTGTGGAACTTTATTCGAAATAATCACAAGGGGAAATCGAGAATGGCAAAAAAGAATGAATTCAAGTTTCAAATTGATGAAAAGTCCTCCACTAAGGAGTTTGGCAAATTTACGCTGGAACCACTGGAAAGAGGTTTTGGCATTACTGTAGGTAACTCCATTCGCCGTGTGCTGATGACCAGCATTCCCGGTGCAGCAATTACCTCTGTTCGGATTGATGGAGTCCTTCATGAGTTCACCTCAATAGATGGTGTGCTGGAAGATGTAGCCGATGTAATCCAAAATCTGAAAGAGGTTCGGTTCAAACTCAACGAGAATAATCCTGATAAGGTAGAATTAAGTTTTACCGGTAAAGGGGAGTTTATAGCTAAAGATCTGGATATTTCACCTCAGTTCAAGGTCATGAACTCCAAGCATCATATTGCTACGATGAATGAGGACACAGATTTCACGATGGAAATACAGATAGGTGTAGGGACAGGATATGTTGATGCCAACAGTCACAGCAGGGTGGACATTCCGATTGGTACCGTCTTCATCGATTCTATATTTAATCCGGTAATCAGGGTCAACTATGATGTTCAACCTGTATCGTCCGCGAAAGACAGCCTCGAGAAACTAATACTCGAAGTAAATACCGATGGTACAATAAGTCCGGCAGACAGTGTAAATCACGCTGCGACCATTCTTCTTAATCACTTTAAGCAGTTTGTGATTGCTGGAGCAGGAGCTGTTCTTGAAGTTACTGAAGAGGTTGATGAGGAAATCATTAAAGTCAGAAATCTTCTGGAACGAAGTATCGACGAAATGGAATTATCCGTTCGGAGTCACAACTGTCTCCAGGCAGCCGGTATCGAGACGATAGGTGGACTTGTGTCCAAGGAAGAGGGCGAGATGCTGAAGTACAAGAACTTTGGGCGCAAGTCACTCTCTGAACTTGTCGAGAAACTGGGTGAAATGGGCCTGCAGTTTGGGATGGATATAGAGAAATATATGGCCGACACCGAAAATTAAGCGAGGGAACTGTGCGGCATCAGAAAAGAGGAAGAAAACTGGGAAGGACAGCAAGCCATCGGAAGGCGACGCTGGCCAATCTTGCCATTGCTTTAATAGAGCATAAGCGTATCAAGACAACCGATGCCAAGGCAAAGGAAGCGAGACGTTTTATCGAACCATTGGTTACCAAAGCCAAAAGGGGTACTCTTCATGATCGCAGGCAGGTGTTGAAAAAAGTTCCCCACCCCGATATGGTGAAGATCCTGTTCGATGAGATAGCTCCTAAATATTCCGAGCGGAATGGTGGTTATACTCGAATCATCAAGCTGGGTATTCGGGATAACGACTGTGCTTCTGTCTCCCTTCTGGAATTCGTTGATTATGTCGAGGATATTCAGAAGAGGGATGACGATAAGAAGAAGGCTAAAAAGAGCAGGAAAGAAGCCAGGAAGAAAGCGGCTGCCGAAGCTGAAGAAACTTCAGCTGCTGAAGCAGACACCGAAGAGGGATAAGCTCAGCGGTTTGAATCCTTTTAATCATTTTTTGAAGGCAACCTTCCAGGTTGCCTTTTTTGTTCTACTTCAATCCATTTCGTTCGGAAACGATTCACAGTCATCTGACATACGGAGTCTCTGGATTGTGCGATATTCTATGATATCAATGGAGGAGATTGATCGAGTACTTGAGACAGCTGCAGAAATTGGGTTCAATCATGTCTTTCTGCAAGTGAGAGGCAGAGGGGACGCCTATTATTCCAGTAAAATTGTCCCACGCGGTCGTTTTCTCACCGATCCTGATTTTGATCCGCTATCATATGCTATTGACAAAGGCCACGCTCTTGGATTGAAAGTCCACGCTTGGTTGAATACTTTCCTGGTGTGGTCCAGTCCTGAGCTGCCCAGTGATACAACACATGTGTTTCTCGCTCATCCCGAGTGGATAGACGAACCGAGAAGAAACCAGACTGACATCGAGCTTAATTATGTGAATGGGAACGGCGGATTTCCCCGGTTCCTTTCGCCGGCAGTTGACGGTGTTACAGACCATCTTGTGAGTGTGATAGTCGAAATTCTTGATCAGTACGATGTGGATGGAATACATCTTGATTATGTGCGTCTGGTCGATCTTGATTATGGATTCCATCCGGCTGCCGAGAGCAGATTTGTATCAGCCTATGGGTTTCGTCCTGACAATACTCTCATTGGCAATAGAGAAGAGATAGAATTTCTTCGGTCGGAGTGGGACCGAATTCGAAGGGAATCTGTAACTGACTTCATGCGGAAGTGCAGCGAAGTTGTCATGGTTAATAAGCCGGAGTGTACTCTCTCTGTGGCAGTGAAGCCGAATCCTTCTGTGGCAAAGAATCGTTTCTTCCAGGAATGGGACCAGTGGCTGGCAGAGGGGTTGGTAGATTATGTAGTACCCATGAATTATGAGATAAGAATGGACAGATTTCAGGGCAATCTGACGAGCATAGAAAATTCAGTGCAAGGGAAGTACAACCGGAGCATCATTATGGGATTGGCTGTATACAATCAATCACCGACAGCAGCAGCTGAGAAATTAGATAGAGTGATTCATGCGGATTATGCAGGTTTTTCCGTGTTTTCATGGGATGCATTGAAAGATAGTGTGGAGACATTTTCTCCTTTTTTGGAGTCTGTTAGATCGGCAGTGAAAAATTTTGAGTGATTTAACCTGACCCCGACCTCATCCTTCGTTAAGGGGCAGGCTCGATCCCTCTCCCCTTAAGCCCGGGAACTACGATTTATGAATAGAAGGAAGACTAGCCTGAGCTAACCGGCATTTTCACAGAGAGAGGAATGAGCGGCGCTTTATTTTGTCCTTGTTAATTTTATTGTCAGGCATTTTTCTACTTATATCACAGCTCCCTTTCGGCTTTAGTCCTTCTCTGCCCACTCACGAATTTTCCGCTTCAGTTTTTTCTCTACTTTTTCACCAATCTCTTCCCAGTCTTTGCCAGAATCAGCGCTTTCTTCATCTTCAGCCCATTCTTTTAATTTACCCATTACTTTGTTTTCAACTTTAGCGCCTATCTCTTCCCATTCTTTTTCACGTTTTTTATTCGCGGCAGATTTACAAGTCACTTGTGAACTTCCACTCCAGATACATATTACACCTAATAAGAAACCTAAATCGTACCAGCCTCCCGTATTGTTTATTTCATATACAACGACATTTTCATTGAATATGTGGATAATCAGACTAATAACCGCGATGATTCCGTGCCAGAGACCGTACCAGAAACCAGCTGGGCTATCTTGTGTGAATTGAGTATCACCTGCTGTACAGGAAGTTAACAGGAGGAGAAAAGGGATTAAAGTGAGCAGCTTAAACAATCGGAAATTATACGGATTCATTGTCGACTCCTTTTTTTAGGCCTAACTATCCGCGTGAGCGGTGCGGATTACTGCGTCTGCAAGACGCATTTGTTATGCCGAGTTACAGTCATGCCATGGACCCGGTCAATACCGCGAGAGAGCGTAAATCAGGAACTGTAAAGTCCGGCGTTGCCTCGTCTGGAGGAGTTGCCCCAGACCCTGAGAGACCCTGATGGCGATTGACCCATACTGTCGAAAGTCCCATTCCCTTGGCAGGCGCTATGTCGTGAAAAAGGCTTTGCGCGACGTGCAGGATTTTAGGTTGCGGGACTCCCGCGTGTTGGATTAGGTATTCGAAGTTTCGGCGTGACGGTTTGTATGTGCCTATTTTCTGCGCTGTGAAAACCTGATCGAACTCAACTCCGAGCAGCTTCTGAGAAAAATGAAATAGGTCATCATCGATATTGGATAAGATGATGAGTCGATATTGAGTCGCCAATGCTTCTAAAGCCTGTGAGGAATCCGGAAAGGCAGGCCAGTTCATCACTGACATCGAAAAACTTTCCAACTCATCACGGGATGGCTCAAATCCAAGTATATCACTAATTTTAGAAAGAACAGCCTTCAAGACCTCGCGATAGGGTCGATATGGTCCCGCTTCGATTTCTGTCTCCGCATTTCCGTACAACTCCAGCAGGTCATCATGGGAAACCTTGACTTCGTGCGTTTCCATTATTGACCGTAGTGCGGATGATATGCCGGTTTCCCAGTCAATTATGGTGCCGTAGCAGTCAAAGCTGAAGCACTCGAAGTGATCAAAGTTCATGGTTGAGTCCTCGTCTTTCGTCGAAATAACGGTGGAAATAACCCGCTTGAAATATGAGGGCACGGATCATTCCAGTTATTAAATTAACATTTAGAAGTTCAAATTTCATAAAATTACGCTACCAGCTTTTCGGGTCGGGTTGATTGGTTGTTAGATGCCATTCGTTAATTGTTAAGATCAGAAACATATGTTCATTGACAGTCACCTTCTTGCCGGCACCGAACTTCAAGGGTTTCCGTAACTTCAAACTCACGGTCCGATGCACCCATATGACCATATGAACCTTTCTCTGTTTTTATTCCATTGACGCGGATATAGACTTCACACCCATCATCTGCTACCTCATAATATTTTGAAAAGAACTCCTCCAATGGTTCGTCTTCCCCCGTAACCCACCAAGACTCATCCAAACCACACGGTTTGAAAGAATTGATCTCAAAACCAATATAATAAAATCCGTCCCACTCTTCTATATCATCTGAGTCCTCAGAACAGGAGTGAACATAAATTACTATCAACAACAAAATCAGTGTTCTTACGTGCTTCATTATGAATGGCATCTTACGAATAGGGTTTTATCCGTAATGCTCACCAAAACTTCATCTTTTCATCAAAACGTTGTGAGCATTGGGGATAAAATCGGGTTGAACAGAACCGGACTGTTGTTGAATCACCCACAGTCTGAATTTATTTTAACCTATGGGGATTATAAACAAAAAAGAGGTATATGGCGAAACATTGGATATGAAGAATCAACGACATATCTCACCATTGCACTCCTGATTTTTCTTCAATGGGGGACGATAGGCAGGCTGCTAACTGCCTGCCCGTCACGTACAGCGTTGGGCGGGCGGACAAACTGCCATCTGATTAAGTCCCTGGTTTCCTAAAAAGATGACATCTTTGGCAAAGATGTCATCTTTCAAGTTATATAACTAAATTCTCCACGACTATGAGTAAACCACGAACCGTCAAAGCCCCCACCGGAATAGATCTGTCCTGCAAGGGGTGGCAGCAGGAAGCGGCTTTCCGAATGATCCAGAACAACTTGGACCCTGAAGTAGCTGAAAAGCCGGATGAGCTCATCGTTTACGGCGGTTACGGGAAAGCCGCCCGGAACTGGGAAGCCTTCGACCGTATCCTGGCAGCGCTGAAGACTCTTGATCATGACGAGACGCTGCTGGTCCAATCCGGGAAACCTGTGGGTGTATTCAAGACGCACACATATTCTCCCCGGGTACTAATTGCCAATTCTAACCTTGTCCCCAATTGGGCCACATGGGAGCATTTCCGGGAGCTCGATAAGCTGGGACTGATTATGTATGGTCAGATGACGGCAGGCAGCTGGATCTACATCGGTACACAGGGGATTCTCCAGGGAACTTACGAGACTTTTATAGCGGCGGGAGAGACGCATTTTGACGGCAACCTGACTGGAAAGCTGATCCTGACTGCCGGACTGGGCGGTATGGGTGGTGCACAGCCTTTGGCAGCTGCTATGGCGGGAGCGGTCATGATTGCTGTGGAAGTGGACCGGGAACGGATCGAGCGTCGGCTGGCGACTAACTACGTAGACCGGATGACGGAATCTCTCGATGAGGCGTTGGTTATAGCCCGGGAGGCTCAGGAAAAGAAAGAGGCTCTGTCCATCGGACTCCTCGGGAATGCAGCGGATCTCTTCCCGGAATTCGTCAAGCGCGGCATCGTCCCCCATATGGTAACAGACCAAACCTCAGCTCATGATGAGCTGAACGGTTATGTGCCTCACGGAATCTCTTACAAAGAAGCGCTGCCCATGAGAAAGTCAGATCCCGACCGGTATATCTCCTTGGCATTTGAATCAATGGCTGTCCACTGTCGAGCCATGCTCGAGCTGCAAAAGATGGGAGCTATAGTTTTTGATTACGGCAACAACCTCCGCGGGCAGGCGCAGAAGGCAGGAGTTGAGAATGCCTTCGATTACCCGGGATTCGTCCCGGCTTACATCCGGCCGTTATTCTGCGATGGCAAGGGACCTTTCCGCTGGGTGGCGCTCTCCGGCGATCCCGATGACATAACGAGAACAGATGAGAAGGTATTGGAACTTTTCCCCGAGGACAAAGCCCTCTGCCGCTGGATTGAGATGGCGCAAAAGAGGGTGACGTTCCAGGGATTACCATCCCGTATCTGCTGGCTGGGATACGGTGACCGGGCAAAGTTTGGTCTGGCTATTAATGAACTGGTGGCGAGCGGTGAAATCAAGGCGCCTATTGTCATTGGACGGGATCACCTCGATACCGGTTCTGTGGCGTCGCCTTATCGTGAGACTGAAGGGATGAAGGACGGCTCCGATACCATCGCTGACTGGCCGCTCCTGAATGCTCTCCTGAATACCGCAAGCGGCGCCAGTTGGGTCTCTATTCACCACGGCGGGGGTGTGGGGATGGGCTTAGCCATCCACGCCGGGCAGGTTATCGTCGCCGATGGAACGCCGGAAATGGCTGATCGACTCCAGCGAGTACTCACTAACGATCCAGGAATAGGTGTTACCCGTCATGCAGATGCCGGCTATGAGAGAGCAGTCGAGAATTCTCGAAAGTGGGGAATAAAAATTCCCGGTATCTCCGACGAAAGTTGAATGACTCATGTTCCGCATATGAAAAACTTATGAGGTTCAAACAGATAATCAACCCAAACAATTTTTATCAATCCAATCGCTATCGTCAGTGTGGAGAGATTTTTCCATAACCCAGCCGTTCACGGCTGGGATTAGAGAAATCACCCTAAATAGTGAGGGCGTTCACGCCCTTATCAATGAGGTAAATAACTATGCAAACCTATCATAAAATCTGCCTGCCCGCCCTCCTTTGTCGGGAGCAGGCGGGGATGCACTTTGTTTGGTCAACGAAAAAACGGGAAAGAATTATTACTAAAGAATTAAACCAAAACCTGATATTACATTTCAAAGAATATGGTGAAGAAAACAGTATTTATGTAGATACAGTTTACGGTGAGATGGAACACGTACATTTACTCGCAGGACTAAAACCAACACAAGCACCATCTGATATTGCTAATTTAATAAAAGGCGAATCATCTCATTGGATTAATTCAAATAACTTTATTCGCGGTAAATTCATATGGCAAAGGGGTTTTTCCGTTTTTTCTGTTTTGGAATCTCAAGTGGACAAAGTCAGACGGTATATTCGTAATCAGCCTGCCCGACTGGTTACCCGGTCAGGCGGGGAAGAACACCATAGAAAGATTAGCTATAAAGAAGAATTAAACAGGTTATTGAAACATCACGGAATAACGCCGTGAACGGCGTATCAGCATTTGTGTTCATTCATCTCCTAGCCCTTAAGGACTAGGCTATTGATAAGCATGAGCACTTTTCCATAACCTAGTAAATGACGGCTATGTACAGAGAATCTTTAGTTGTCCAGTCAATCATTTTTGTTTGCAGGGAATTTTCCGTAGCCCAGTCCTTTCCACAGGATGCTGTGCACAGGGCTGGGTTGAAAGAAATCAACAATAAAAAGGCAGACGTTCCCGTCTGCTCCCGAAGAATGAGGGCTGGCAGAGGAGCGGGCAGGCACGCCCTTTTAAACTAACCATGTCTCAAAAAATTACGAACATAGAAAAACTGGTTACCTATAACTCTTCCTCTAAAAAGGTAGTAGAATCCACGAATCAGGAAATTCTCGTCTCCGACGGTAATATCGAGGAGATCGGCGCTGAGGTTAGTAACACTGAGAAAGTAGTAGATGCTGGCGGGGGGCTTGTCACTCCCGGCTTTGTAGACTCCCACACCCACCCTGTTTTCGCAGATGTGCGAGCTGAGGAGTTTGCCATGCGGGCAGCGGGAAAGAGCTATCAGGAGATTGCAGCTGCAGGCGGCGGGATTCTGTCCACCGTACGTGGTGTTCGGGATGCTTCCGAAGATGTACTGGAGGAGAGTGTTTTCAGTCGGCTGGAAAAATTCCTCGCCCTTGGGACAACAACCGTCGAAGCCAAGAGCGGCTACGGCCTCTCAGTTGAAGATGAGTTGAAGTCACTGAGAGCGCTCAAGAGAGCCGCTAAAAGATCAGAGGTTGACGTAGTGCCTACATTCCTTGGTGCTCATGATTTTCCGGCTGAATATCGCCATCGCAAGGATGATTATGTGTCACTCGTCTGTGAGGAAATGATTCCGGCTGTAGCAGAGGAAAATCTTGCTGAACAGTGTGACGTCTTTTGTGAGAATGGCTGGTTCGATGTTGGTCAGTCCAGAAGAATCCTCGAAGCTGCCTCTGAATACGGTCTCAAACCCCGCCTTCACGCCGATGAGTTCGAAGATTCCGGTGCAGCTTCTCTGGCGGCAGAACTGGGAGCTGCTTCAGCCGATCATTTGATGCACGTTTCCGAGGAAGGACTGGAAAAGATGAGGGAAGCTGATGTGGTGGCCACATTACTGCCGGGGACTACTTTCTTTCTGGGAAAGAGTGAATATGCACCAGCGCGGATGATTATTGATAAAGGTTTAACCATTGCCCTCGCTACCGATTACAATCCCGGCAGCTCCTTTATCCAATCGATGTCTTTCATTATAGGCCTGGCTTGCCTCTATCTCCATATGACAGTAGAAGAGGCGTTTACAGCTGCTACCTTCGGCGGAGCTGCGGCTCTCAGGAGAGAGGAGTCAATCGGTACCATAGAGGTCGGGAAACAGGCAGATCTAATCATCTGGGATGTACTGGAACTTTCGGAGCTTGCTTATCGAGTGGGAGAGAATAGAGTTAAGACAATTATTAAGTCTGGAAACTCAATCAATACCTGTTAATCATTCTGAAAGAATTTCCTTTCTTCTTTAATTTTTCTGTCCGAGTATAGTTGATTTATTACTGTTATACCAAACAAAAAGAGCAGGTATCAAAAGGAATATTGTAAAAAAATATGTTGACCAACATGACCATAATAGGTTAACTTAACCATAATAAGAAAAGGTGTCATTATGATTGTCAACATATCAGAAGCGAAAGCAAAGCTTTCCTACTTAATTGATCTCGTTTTTCATGGCGAAAAAGTGGTTATAGCAAAGAATAATTTGCCGCTTGTTGATTTGGTTCCGCATCGGCCGAAAGGCAAACGAAAATTAGGATTATTAGCTGGTAAGCTTGACATACCGGATGATTTTAATGAAGAGGACGATGAAGTAAACAAAATGTTTTATGGGAATGAGAATGAAAATGATTCTTGATACTCATGTTTTTCTTTTGGCAATTTCTGATCCTAAGAAGATGAACAAAAAAAGGAGAGAAGAAATTGAACGACCTACGAATATTGTTTATCTGAGTTCAATAAGTGTTGCTGAACTGATGATAAAAGCGTCCATTGGAAAACTCAAAATAGATTTTGATCCTATAGATATTGCTGAAAAAAGTGGATTTGAATTACTGGACTTTACATCTGAGGAAGCACTCTTATTAAAAAATCTACCATTTCACCATAAAGATCCTTTCGATAGAATGTTGATTGCACAAAGTATAAAAAACAAATATTCCATCATAACGGATGATAATAAGTTCAAAAACTACCAATGTAAATTGGTTTGATTTATAATCCCTTCTTGGCTTGAATAGATAATCAACCACAGAGGATTTATAATGGTCTACCGCCTGTCTTCATACTTTCGACGAATAAATAGCGAAATCTTAGGTAAGTCTGATGTTCAATATCTGGCAGATGTGATTTTACACCCGTTCACGGTGTGAGAGCTTCCGCTATCATCGGATGAAGACGCTATTCGGAAGGGTGATTTATCCAGATAGGATTTGTATAACATTGAAACCGATTTCCGTTACTGTCTTGAGAAATCAAGATTCCCCGTAAATATCCGGAAATACCGTTTACATCCAGAGATATTTCTTCGGACTCTGAAAATAAGTCCGGTTTGAATTTTAGCTCATGAACCTGTCTCTCTTCCTGATGTGCTAAATCTCCAAGAATCAACTTGAAGGAGTCAAGATTGCCGTACTCAATTGAGGATATGCAGTTTACTGATATATTTATATTACCTCCCGTAGAAGAATCACCTAAAGTATAACTTTTACCTTCTTCGTTACGAATTGTTATATCCATCAGAGGGCCGTCAGAAATAACGCACCTGCCATGTCGGAGAGCATCGAGAATGCTGTTCAAGGATATACTTTCGCTAAGCATAATTCCTGTTCGGCATTTTCCGAGTATTTGCTCTGTGTGATCCTGGATGGAAAGCATGGGAGTCTTGATTTGGCGGAACCGGTTAAAGTTGCCGTGAGCATCATTCCCGGCGTAAATATAGCTAATCTTTCCCTTCAGGAGCGATCTCACCCAAAACTGAATACCCTCCTCGAAATCGTCATTATAACTGCCGTTAAGCACCTGAAAACCGGCTACATTCGCCTGAAGATGATCATCCTGTTCCCATAGACCTCGTTTCAACAGAATTTTTTGGAGAAAAGGGACATGCATTCGTGTATGTGCTGCGATTGATAGTGCACCATCCGCAGTTTTGTTTAAGATATTTGTCGTTTGATGTTCTGATGCTGTTCGAAACCATCGCTCAGCACCGTCCCCCGAACCGGGGACAAACTCCGGCCAGTTTAAAAGAAGTGTGTGTATATTTTTTCCACGGCTGTTGCCCGAACTGACCTCCTCTCCGGGTACAAGAATACAGCCGGTCTCTTTATTAAGAGTTGAAATAGCAGTCCTTGATTTGTACCATTTCCGTAAATCAGGATCAGGTTCACTCCATGAACCCGGTTTATCGTCAAGATCGTAAGAGTGATCAGTGAGGCAGATAAAGGATAGACCACATGCTTCTGCTGCTTTTTTAGTAGCATCAATAGGTGCCCCGAATTCGACTTGATCTTCGGTTAAGTTCGTATGTAAATGAAGATCTCCCCAATACCATCCTCGATCAGTCCCAGGCAGGGATGTTTCCGCCATGTGAACTGTCAACGGTTTATCCGGGGAAGTGGGCAGATTATGATTTACCGCTACACGGCGTTTTCCTTTAATTGTGAAGTCAAATTTAACATTTAACGTCAAGTCACCAGAGAGATTGCCAGTATCTAATTCAATTGTCCTGTGCCACCAATGATCGTTGATATCAAGTTCCTGAGTAAGTTGTTTTTCATGGGAGTTCCCTTTAAAGTCTCTTCCCGAGATAATTACACTATGCAGATGGATGGGGTATTGGTGGGCATCTTTGATTAAAAGGAGGATAGGCAGACTTTTTCCCGGTTCGAGTCTGTATGGTGTATCGGCGATGATTTCAGGTTCCCGGCGGAAGTAACGGCTGAATGGAAGCCATTTGAACCGGTAATGCATCTCCGTGTAGAGTGGTATGAGAATCGGCAGCAGTGTCAGTTCTGTCGGAAAGTGAATCATCTCAGGCAGGAAGTTGCTGGAGTCCGATGAAAAACTCAAAGGAAAAGTAAAACAGCAGAAGTGGCAGGGAGTAGAGGAGCTGGGTAAAATGAAGGATTAATATTATTTTAATGCGACACCAACTGTCCTTATCTATTCTTAAATTCCCAGCAAATTAAAATGTCAGATTATTCTCAAACAATTTTGCATTGATTAAACCGCAATAAATTCGATATGAAGGCTGCAAATAAATAATCTAAAAGATAAGTTATTTGTCTTAATTTTATTACATGAAACAAAATAAATCAACGATAGTCGCAGGAATCAAATCACTTAAGAGAGAAATAGCTGAGCGATTTCACGGTGATGTGATAGGAATATTTGGTTCAGACGCCAGAG
>CAZHRR010000003.1:47628-50204 GCA_964534955.1 uncultured bacterium | reverse complement strand
TTTCCTTAAGAGTTCTGAAGGGAGACCTTCCAGGCTAATGTCTGAGTACTTCGGCCCACTTCGACTCTTCAGAAAGTATAAAATTAAGGATACAATTGTTTTCTTCGGTTCAGCACGCATTCCGTCTCCGGAACGAGCTGAGGAGATTCGGAATTCCGGAGACGTGAATAATGGTCTCCTCACCCTTGCCGACTATTACCAGTATGCAAGAAAACTCGCATTCCGCTTGACAAAATGGTCAAAGGAATTGAAAGGAACCAGTCATAGATTCATCGTCACTTCTGGCGGGGGCGGCGGCATCATGGAGGCTGCATCTCGCGGTGCCAGTGAAGCAGACGGATACGCAGTTGGCCTGAACATCTCCCTCCCTTTTGAACCGCAGGGTAACCCGTATGTCACTAAGGATTTGGATATGGAGTTCCATTACTTCTTCATGAGAAAATTCTGGTTCCTCTACCTGGCTAAAGCACTCATCATCTTCCCGGGAGGCTTTGGCACTCTTGACGAACTGATGGAACTGCTTACACTTGTTCAAACCGGTAAAGTGAAGAAGAAACTTCCTATCGTAATCTTCGACAAATCGTATTGGGAGGAGGTCATTAACTTCAAGGCGCTGGTTGAGCATGGAACCATCTCGTCAAAGGATCTTAAGCTCTTTCATTTTGCCGATACAGTAGATGATGCCTTTGATTTCCTTACGCAGGAACTCACAAAAGAACATCTCAGTGGAAAAAACTTTTGATTGATAATTTATGATTGACGATTTTCCATTGAATTTGTTTTGATGTTACCTTAAATACTTCTCAAATGGTAAGAGAGCCAAAAAGACTAAACCACAACTTAATTACTCTCAAACTTCTCCTCTTTTTATTTTTCTACTGCAGCAATATCTTAAGCCAGACCGCACCTACTGAGGGATTGCACGAGCACACTCCCCGAGTCTTCTACCTGAAGAACGCCAGCCTCATCCCCGAGCCAGGGAAGTTTATCGAAGAAGGTGAGCTGGTGATTCGTGATGGTCTTGTAGAATCGGTTGGCAAGGTTGCCAATGTACCGGCAGATGCCCTCGAAATCGACATGACAGGCAAGACAATCTACGCCGGATTCATCGAACCTTTCCTCGAAGCTAAAACGGATATGGCCGACAGCAGCCAAAAGATTTTGCGTAACTGGAATGAAAAGGTACATCCGGAGTTCAGTGCTCTCGACAGGTATTCACCTGAGGAAAAAGACCTCAAGGAACTGCGGAGTCTGGGATTCACAATGGCGCAGGTTGTTCCTCCATCTGGTATTTTCCAGGGCCAAACTGCACTGATCCACTTAGGCAAGTGGTCAGCCGTCTCTGTCATAGAACAGAATGGACCAGCACAAATAATGTCGTTAGAACACGGCGGCTGGGGAGACAGCAGCTATCCTAACTCTCTTCTGGGTGCCATTGCACTCATCCGGCAAACAGTGCTTGATGCTCAATGGTATATGAACGCGTGGGATACTTACCATCGTTTTCCCAATGAGAACGAACAACCTGAACTGGATGAATCACTGGCAAAACTGGGAGAATTCCTGAATAGCAGCACACCTTTCTGTTTCCGTACCAATAATGCCCTGACCGCTCTCAGAGCCGGCAAAATTGCTAAAGAGTTCGACTTGACACTCTGGCTGAAGGGAAGCGGTTACGAGTACCAGCGTTTAGACGCCATCAAAGAGCTGGAACCGTTCATGATCCTGCCAGTCAACTATCCGGAGTCACCGGATGTCAGCAGTTGGGAAACGGCTCTCCAGTACTCCAACGCCCAACTCCGCCATTGGGATCAGGCCCCGGACAATGCTCAGCGTCTCCTGAATTCGGGAATCCCCTTTGCCTTTACCTCTACCGACTTGAGCGAACGTAAGCAGTTCCGCACTAATCTCCACAGGAGTGTGGAACGCGGTCTACCCCAAGACGATGCAATAGCTGCACTTACGACTGTCCCGGCTGAGCAGTTGGGTATTACCGACAAACTGGGAACCCTCGAACCGGGGAAAATCGCCAATTTGACCATCACGGACGGCAATTACTTCGAGGATGGTACCAAGGTGATGGAGGTTTGGATTCAGGGCAAGCAGTTTCGCCTGGAGCCTGAACCGGAGGAGGACATCCGCGGGAAATGGCTGGTTCACTGGGAGGCAGATGAGGAGATTCACGTGGACTCCCTCCACTTCACTGACAAGATTCCTGGAAAAGCTGCAAAAGGACAATTTGTTCACGACACCACAAAGATTCCGCTCGATTCCATCACCCTGGAACATGGCTTTATTACCTTCCGCTTTGACGGGAAGATCATTGACTTTTCCGGTCAGATCCGCTTCTCCGGAACAGTTGATGATGGCTACATGGAAGGCCGGGCAGCAGCGGCAGACGGTACAGTTATTCCGTGGTACGCCCGGCTGAAGTATCCGCCGGATGACGATACGGAAGAAGAGAAGCAGAAGACTCCAGAGACACCATCAGAACTCACTCCACTATACCCTGAGGGTGCTTTCGGGCTGGAAGCTCCTCCCGAGCAGCCGCGACTGGTTCTCGTGAAAAATGCCAC
>CAZHRR010000003.1:41237-47528 GCA_964534955.1 uncultured bacterium | reverse complement strand
GACTGGTGGGCGTACAAGTACGAAGTGATGGAAGCGATCCCGTACAATGGCGCTCTTATGCAAAAGGTTGGTGTAGTAACATCGTTCAATTCCGATAGCGGAGAACTGGCCCGGCGACTGAATTCGGAAGCTGCTAAGGCCGTAAAATACGGCGGACTGACGGAGGTAGAGGCATTGAAAATGGTCACTATCAACCCCGCCATTCAGCTCGGTATTGACGAATGGGTGGGCTCGCTGGAGAAAGGGAAGGACGGCGACTTCGTCATCTGGAGCGGCAATCCCCTCTCAACCTACACAGTTTGTGAGCACACCTGGATTGACGGCCGGGAGTATTTCAACATCGTGAAAGACCGTCAAAGACGGAAAGAGATGAAGCGGGAGCGCAACCTCCTTATCCAGAAAATTCTGAAACAGAGCGCGAACGAAAAGGAAGACAAATGAATCGCCAAGTGAAAGTTCTGTTTGCTTCCTTAACAATGATAACAGTACTGTTGCTGGCCTCTGATCAAATTCCGGCTCCGGCTCAGTCACACCCCATTCTTATCACCGACGTCACCATCCACCCTGTCTCATCCGAGCCTATCACAAACGGACAGATTCTCTTTGAAAACCGCAAAATAACTGCCCTCGGCAAAGACGTGGGGCTCCTCCCCGACAACACGGAAACTATCAACCTGCCGGGGAAGCATGTCTATCCGGGATTTGTGGCGGCTAACACTACTATGGGACTCGTGGAGGTTCAAGCCGTTCGGGCTACCCGGGATGTCAAAGAAACAGGCGATTTTAATCCCAACGTCCGGGTGGAAGTGAGCTACAATCCCGACTCTGAGCTCATCCCTGTAGCGAGGTCTAACGGAATCACTGTTGCTCATACCATCCCCAAAGGTGGACTCATCTCCGGCACCTCGGCAGCCATGCTGATGGACGGCTGGACCACAGAGGACGTCACCCTTCAGGCGCCGATTGGGATGCATCTCAACTGGCCGACCATGGATGTGGGATCCGGCGAAAAGCGGGAAGAGCGGGAGAAGGAGCGCGATAAGAAACTGGAAGAGATTGACCGCATTTTCCGGGAGGCACGGGCCTATCTACAAGCCATGGAAGCCGCTGAGGCGGAGAACCGCCCCATGGACATTGACCTTCGCTGGGAAGCGATGATTCCGGTGCTGAAAGGCGAACTGCCCATGATTATCCACGCCAACCGGGTGCGGCAGATCGAGACGGCGGTACGCTGGTCAAGGAAGCAGGACATCAGGATGATCCTCGCCGATGGCCGGGATTCGTGGCGGGTAGCTGACCTGCTGAAGAAGTATGATATTCCCGTCATCCTCGGAAGTGTCCATTCCCTCCCCTCTCGCCGGTGGGAAGACTACGACACGCCGTTCACCACACCGCTGAAGCTTCACCAGTCTGGGGTGCAATACTGCATTTCCATGTCACGGGGATTTTTTGTGGCGGCTCATGTGCGCAACCTCCCATACCACGCTGCCACGGCCGCTGCTTACGGACTTCCAAGAGATGAGGCGCTGAAGTCTATCACCCTCTACCCAGCGGAGATTCTCGGTATTGCAGAACGTGTAGGTTCCCTGGAACCGGGGAAGGATGCTACGATGATTATCACGGATGGCGACCCGTTAGAGATCACAACGCAGGTGGAGATGGAGTTTATCCAGGGAAGAAAGATAGACATGTCTGATCGGCATAAAATGTTATATGCTAAATATCAGGAGAAGTACCGGCAGCTGAGGTTGATTAAATAATTTTTTCGTCAGATCAGTCCTTACTATAAACGAACTTATTTAAACTTTTTATACACCTGGGTATGTTTACCTAACATGACTAAATGTAAAAATTGTTTATCAACTTTAAAAATAAGCAGCCAATCATTTTTTACATGAACAGATTCATAATCCTTCATGTCTCCTTTTAAAGGATGTCTTTTATACTTTTTATCTAATACTTCCTGATTTTGTAAAGATGAAATGATTGATTTTAGAATTTTAAAATCTTTTGGTTTATATCTTCCGCTTCTTTTGTCTCTATCAATATCCTTTTTAAATGATTTCTCAACTTGAATCTTTAGCAAGTTCAAATACCCAGTTCTTCAAATAATTCATTCGCAGAATCAAATATCTCAGTATTTCTATTGTCTTCAATATTTTTAACTCTCTTTTCTAATTCTGTCGTTGGAAGACTTAAATCAAATGGTAAACTTTTTTCCATAGCAACTTTTGCTAAAAAAATATTTACGGCATCTCCGAAAGTTAATCCGAACTTGGCGAATACTGCTTTTGCACTTTTATAAAATGAATCTTCGACTCTCACACTTGTCTGTATTTTCATATTTATCCTTTCCTTGTTATCGCAATTTACACCATTTGGAGTATTTACACAATATAGAGTTTGCACCCAAATTCCGACTTTGATCTGTACATCATCCACCGATCACCGACCCATACCAGGATCAGTAAAGAGAATAGATTTATCGCATGGATCCTTAACATGTGCGACGCACTTTAGAAGTGCATCGCATATTATTCTACACCTTCCGGATATACGTCCTAAACTGCCCTTTTCCATCCGATCCTTCGCATACCACCTGATGCCCCTGCTTCTGCATGTTATCAATCATAGGCGCCGGACGGAAGTCAGTCTGCAGCAGAAGGAACTCACCTGACGACAGCTCCTTCATCTTTGCTGTGGTGATTTGCAGCGGGTTTTCCCCTTCAGCTAAAAGAGCACTGCCGTTTACGGTTTCTACCGGCTCTCCTTGAGTCCATTCAGCTGTTTCGATAGGTTCCGATCCAGCTTCTGTTGATACAATCAGTTCCTGCCCTACCGCCTCTCGCAGCTTATTCACGAATTCAGTCACTTCTATCCCGCCAACGCGAGCCGCCTGCTCCACTGTTGCAATCTTCCCCACCGTCTTGCGGAGCACGGGGTTCTTCAGCTTGCGGTAAACCGGATTCAGCTCCACAATAATCTCTTCCAGCTCAGGGAACTCCTCAAGTAAATCGTGAATGCGTACCAGACCGTTTATATCCATCCTAAGCCTCCGCTGTTACAGGTTCGTAAGAGAGAATCCGCCGCTCCCCTTCCAGCTTCTTGATATCCGTGATATCCTGAGTTACCTCCAGCGTACCGAGATAGCTCTCTTCATCATCCCTTACTGCATAGTAGTTGATCAACACAAACTTTTCTCCCAGATTGATCCAGAAGGAAGCCACATCCTGCTCACCACTTTTGAAGTCTGTGACAATCTGCTCCACCACATGGACAGACGACGGTGGATGGCAGAACTGCACCTTTCGCCCGAGAATGGCTCGATTACGGTCGAAAATCCGCTCTTTGCCGTGGGAGTAGTACCTGACCACATCGTCCTTATCCACGAAAGTGATATCCACCGGCATGGTATTGAAGAGGTACGTCAGCTCCTCCACGCTGATTGAACCTGTGGGAAGTTTGATGCGCCCACTTTGGGAAGTCATTTGCGGAGGGGACATCTTCTCCAGATCCTCTGGTTCCCACTTCTCCTGGGGAAAGTAGAGGCAATACCCAACCTCATCAGACTGGAGATAGATCTCGTACCACTCGCTGTCTGTCAGCAGTTCTACCGACATGGGCAGGAGTATCTTCTCCTCCTTGTAGATCATTTCCCGGATCTGCTCGATGGTAGGTATAAGTCCCAGCTTAATAAAAGCTGCACCTTCTCCAGCGGTGATAGGTTTGGCTTCTGACAGTCCGATGATAGAATCCTTCAGCATCTGCCGTGCTTCGTCGTGCTTACCCCACATGACGGCCGGCGGTCCAGATATGTCCTTCTTCTCGAAGAATGGAAACAGCATGTTCTCTTTCCGGCGGTAGTGCTTGTCAACATCCATTAGTGAGTTGAAGTGAGCATGAATTATATGGAATACGGTTGTAGCATCGGCATCTGAATCCATTTTCCGAATTTGGTCGAAGAGACTCTCCAGTGTCTGCAGCGCCTTTTCGATAGCTTCGTTTTCCTGTCTAAAGGTGTGAACAGGATGACCGGGAACGGTATCGGGCGCTTCCTGTTTGTCTAAATGCTTCCGCAGAACTTTAGTGTGGATATCACACAGGCGCTGGATCTCTTTCTGCTCGATCCCTTCCTCGATAAGCTGAATTTCCATAAGGAAGACATCAGAATAATCAGCTTCCTCCAAAAGTGCTTCCAACTGATGTTGTACCTGTTCACCGTTAGCAGTCCCTTCATGAAGCTGCCGCATGAGGGATTTCATGGTGTTGATACGGTTCTGACGATTGTCAATGAGCTCGCTCATAATTCTCCTCTCTTTTAGGCGTCAGGAGTGTTAAGATCGTTACCCCTACAAAGGCACTAAAGATCAAGATCATTTCTAAAGCATACTCTTGAGGATTGATCCAGATTTCGCGGAAAATATTCCATCGGCCCAGAATTTTAACAGTGTTCCAAAAGATAACTACCGTAGGAATGGCGTATCGAACTGCCGGTGCCATCCGCTGAAATTTGAGCAGACGCAAGAAGAGATACAAGTACCACATGAATGTTCCCAGGAATACAGCGTACGTGATTGGATGACGATCTCCCAATATTTGATTGTCGTAGATCAGCAGCAGGACGATGTAAAACAGCCAGATGATGTATATGGTTTCTATCGCGGTGATAACGGCAAAATTGCGCTCCTTTCGTCTAACTTTTTTCTTTAGCTTCATTCTCAAGTTGCGGTGAAACCAACGGAAGAAATGACAGTGAGTTTCGCTGTTAAAGAAGAAAAAAGTACCGGTCGCCAGCAGAAGTCCAATAGAGGACGGCATTAGCAGATACTCAGGTTTAGTGACTATTTCTCCGTTTTCCATTAGCGGAGCAATATTCAGGTGGTGGGCAAAATAGACAAAACCAAATTCAACCCAGCCGGTCCAGATAAGGAGTCCAGCGAAGAAGCCGAGCCATGTACTAGCAGTCTCACTCTTCCTATAAGTCCCGATCCAGAGAAACATCAGCCCAATCAAACCGACAACTGTAGCCGCAAGATACTGAAGTTCACTGCCAAAAATCTTCTCTATGAGAATCATGGCTGTGTGGCCCAGAGGCATTGTGAAAAGAACTACCATAAAATTTAGAAAGCCAGCAAAAGGCTTTCTGTCTAACATAATCCAATTCAAATCGCTGTACTTATTTTGCTTAGGATTCAGGATAACTCACTATAGGCTACCCGTTCAGACAACAAAAAGATGCGGTTTTGTACATCGGAAGCGGACTTTCCCGTCATAGACCAATTCCCAGCAGCATCCGAATCTGAATCTCTGGTTTACCCTCAGAGACTTCACCCAGAGCAAATGCTGACCCCACCGTCACCCAGAACCTCTCTGTACCGTGAAAAACTACCGGCCCTAAATAGTTGCCAGATCCGCTGCCTTTGGCCTCCATTCCAATTCCAAATAAACTTCCCAACTGATAGCCGATCCCTAATGCATATTCCGCCTCGACTTCCCACTCATCATGCTCCCGCTCCATCTCGAGGATAGGATTGAGAGCAATATTGAATGAACCAAGGTCTCTGGCAAGTATCAGTTTCAATTCCAGTGCAGGTTCGGAGAGATGAGGTTTTCCTTTGTACTCAAAATATGCCACAGGGTCAAATAGGTATTTACCCTTTTCTCCAAAACGGTAGCGAGCCCTAAGTTTAAAGCCGCTATAACGTAGAGCATCCTCTGATTCTTGCTCCAACACATGATAAATCCCAATATCGAACCGGTCATTCATGCCTACTTCCAGTTCGATCTGGTGTTCAATGGATGCAATTTCACGTGAATCGTCAGGCAGCGCCATAGTGAAGTAGCTTTCTATTTCAGCCTCTCCGGCAGGTACTGTCTTGTATTCATATGTCCAGACGTACGACCGCTGGTCAGCGTGCCCCAAGGAAAACAGAGACAAGATCATTAGTACAGTCACGATCACTTGCTTTTTATTCATTACGCTAAAGCCTCCTGGTTTTAAGGAATGAGATCAGTAAAAGGTTTATTGTTACTATTGCGACTCAATCTCATTAGTAATCTAAGTCTGTTTTAAGTGCAAGCCAAGTTATTTGTTAAATAATCAACAAGTGTCCATTTCCTCTTGCACCTAGTGGTAATTATATCGTAAACTTCGATAGACTGACTGGTCGGTATAGAGCTATCATGACACAAAATTCTAAAGAAGAATCCCGCAAGAATCAGATACTAGACGCTGCTCTGGAAGTGGTTGTCGAGAAAGGATATTCTGACTGCAGAATGGATGATATTGTT
>CAZHRR010000003.1:0-41227 GCA_964534955.1 uncultured bacterium | reverse complement strand
GGTCTAAGCAAAGGTGCCATTTACTGGTACTATAAGTCAAAAAAGGAAGTCTTCCTCTCCCTCATCAATCATTGGGTTAACAAATTTGGTGTCACCCTTAACCATATTGTTGAGGAAGACCTCTCTGCCTCAGACCAGCTTCACGAATTATTCGCCTTTTTCCTCGATGTATTTGAGAAAAATCCCAATGTGCTTAAGGCCGAACTGGAGTTTTGGGCTTTGGCCAGCCGCGACAGTGACTTCCACCAGAAAACACAAGTCGTTTACCACGAGCTTCTGGAACTTATCGAAGCGATAGTTGCCAAGGGAGTTGAATCTGGAGAATTCAAAAACGTAGAGGTTAATGTGGCGGCTCTTTCCATCATGATAAATATTGAGGGCATTATATGGTTTGCCCTCTTCGATACAGACAGAGTACAAGCCCGCCATTATATCGAAACTATCACCGACTTTATTCTTGCCGGCCTGACAAAAAAACCGAAAGGACAAAGCAATGAGTGACGTATCAGCGGATATCCGCACCGGAGGAATGTTTCTACTAAACCCTGCAGCTGTGTTTCCCATTTTCACACGGGAAAAATTCACAGAAGAACACCGCGAGATCGAAAACCTGACCAGGGAGTTCTGTATCAATGAAGTACTTCCCCAAGTCCTGGAGATCGAAAAACATGATCAGGAACTGTCACATAATCTCATCAAACAGATGGGTGAACTGGGTCTGCTCTCCATTGACATCCCGGAAAAGTATGATGGTCTGGATCTGGACAAAACCACAGCTATTATCGTCGCTGAAGCGATGCGGTACGGCGGGTCGAGTTCTTTTACGACAACCTACTCAGTCCAGACTGGAATAGGCTTGCTGCCCATCATCTGGTTCGGCACAGATAAGCAGAAGCAAAAATACCTGCCCAAGCTTTCCAGCGGAGAATGGATAGGCGCCTACGCCCTCACAGAACCGGAGGCCGGCTCCGATGCCATGTCTGGAAAGATGACAGCCTTTCTGAGCGAAGACGGGAAAAACTATATCCTTAACGGCGAAAAACAGTTTATCTCCAACGGCCAGTGGGCAAAAGTCTTCACGGTATTTGCCCAAGTGGACGGCACGAAGTTCACTGCTTTCATTGTAGAACCGGATATACCCGGATTCGAAATTGGAGCCGAGGAACATAAGCTGGGTGTAAAAGGAAGTTCCACAGTACCTCTCAAGTTCACTGATGTCAAAGTCCCGGTGGAAAATCTCCTGGGCGAAATTGGCGACGGCGCGGCCATTGCTTTCAATGCTCTAAACGTAGGCCGGCTTAAATTGGGGGCTTCTGTTCTCGGCGGTAGTAAGGGAATCATCGAGAACGCTGTGGAATATGCTCTTCAGCGGCGGCAGTTCGGTCAACCTATCGCCTACTTCGATATCATCCGCAAATATATCGCAGACATGACTGTCCGAACTTATGCTTTAGACAGTATCGTCTACCGTACCGTCGGTGACATTGACCGCGCCATTGCTGAACTGGATCACAGCGCCGACGATTTCTATCTGAAGATGGGTGAGGCGATGGAGCAGTTTGCCATAGAATCTTCCATGGTAAAGGTGTACGGAAGCGAGACACTGGGCCTCTGCGCGGACCTGGGCATCCAGATCCTGGGCGGCTACGGTTTTACCGAAGAATATCCCATGGCTCGTATCTACCGCGACACACGTATTGACCGCATTTGGGAAGGGAGTAACGAGATTAACCGCCAGATTATTACCGGTTATCTTATGAAAAAGGTACTGCTGGAAGAGATCCCCTTACGCGAAAAAATCAAGGGCGTGGACGAGTTTCTGGAGACAGAACCTACTACGTCCGGAGAAGGTCTGCTATGGCACGAGATGGTGATGATCGAAACAGGAAAGTACCTGATGCTCTACGTCTTTGACGAAGCGCTGAAGGAATTTGGTCAGGATTTGAAGCACGAACAGCAGTTAGGTGAACTGCTGGCCAACTCCTTCATGGATCTCTATCTGGCCGACAGCACTGTAGCAAGAATTACTCAACTGGGGGAAGGCAACGGGCAAGAACCCATCCTGGAAGCCATCGCCAAGACCTTCACCGCTGAAATGGCACTTGGACTGCTTAATAGTGCTCTTACGGGATTAAATGACATCTACCATGGTCGCTTGCCGGAAGCAGTAATAAACAAATTACGAAACTTTCAGGTACGGCTGCTCCCAAGTACTGACGTAGCAGCCATGAAACGACAAATTGCTGACTACATCTATCAAAATAACACATACCCTTTTTAGGAGAAAAATGAAACTGATTAAGAAAAATAAGGTCAGAAATGAAAACCTGTCTCACAAGCAAAAACCAATTCTTCTAATCGATTTCGATATAGATAGGTTTTTACTTAATAGAGAAGCACGTCAACACAAAAACAGGAGTTTGAGATGAAAAAAGCTGTCATAATTGATGCCGTCCGCTCCCCAATTGGGGTAAAGCGGGGTCAAATGCCAAACAACATCCGGAGCGATGACCTGACAGCTCAAGTAATTAAAGCACTTCTGGAGCGAAACCCTAATTTCTCTCCCGAAACCATTGATGACGTAGTGCTGGGCTGTGCCTTTCCCGAAGGACCTCAGGGGATGCTCATGGGGCGTTCTGTGGCCATCCTGGCAGGAATTCCAAATGAAGCAGGCGGTAAGGTAGTGAACCGATTTTGCGGTTCATCTATGGATGCTCTTCACCAGCTTAGCCAGGCCATAATGGTTGGAGATATTCAGGTCGGCATCGCTGTTGGAGCGGAAGATATGTTCGGCGTTCCAATGGGTGGATTTGTCCCTGACTTCCATCCAGAACTGGCGGAGAGAAATTTCTACATCGGAATGGGTGAAACAGCTGAAAATCTGGCAAAGGGAGGAAACATCTCCCGGGAAGATCAGGACAAATTTGCCATTGCCTCCCACGTGAAGGCACTATCGGCTCAAAAGTCCGGTAAATTCGATAATGAAGTAGTCTCCATCACGCTGGACGACGGCACTGTTGTATCCAAGGACGAAGGTCCCATGGAGCCGAATGAAGAAAAGATCCGCTCCCTCGGTCCCGCATTCATCGAGAACGGTACAGTGACTGCTGCATCAAGTTCGCCGATCTCTATCGGTGCAGTTGCAGCTATTATCTGCAGCGAGGAGTTTGCACAAAAGAACAACTTAACCATCAGGGCGGAAATTGTATCTCGGTCTATCGCCGGAGTTGAGTGGGAAGAGATGGGTAAGGGTCCTATTCCCGCCAGCAAGAAAGCACTGGAGAAGGCAGGCCTCACCTTTGATGACATTGACGCTATCGAGTTAAATGAAGCTTTTGCGGCTCAGTCCCTCTACGTAATCCGTGAGGGAAAATTCCCTGAGGAGAAAGTTAACCTCAACGGAGGTGCAGTTGCATTGGGGCATCCGCTGGGGTGCTCAGGCCTCCGAATAATCACAACTCTCCTGAACGTCCTTGAGCAGAATGATGGCGAATTAGGTCTGGCCACCATGTGCATCGGAACGGGACAAGGTATTGCTACAATTATTAGAAGGAAAAAGTGAGTGGTAACTGGTGAGTGGTAAAAAAGATGGACGAAGGTATAAATAAGCTTATGTAAAAAAAGACATGCTTTGGATTTAAAAATGTGACAAGTAAAAAAAGGGTAAGGTAAATAATGAAAATTGAAAAAGTAGCAATATTAGGTGCCGGAACAATGGGTGCCCAGATTGCCGGACATTGTGCCAACGCAGGCATCCCAGCTCTAATGTTTGACCTGAACGACGAGCTCGTAAAGAACGGGCTGAACGTCCTTACTTCTCTCAAGCCTGCTCCACTCTACGATAAAAAGAATACATCACTCATCGAGGGGTGTACCTACGACAACGATCTGGAGAAGCTGGGCGATGCGGACTGGATCGTAGAAGCGGTGGCGGAGAACATGGATATTAAACACAAGGTGTTCCAGAATATCATTCCGCATGTAAAGGATAACGTCATCCTGAGCACGAATACATCCGGTCTTTCTGTCCACGGCATCGCCGAAGCACTGCCGGAAAATCTCCGGAAACGGTTCATGCTGACCCACTTTTTTAATCCCCCTCGCTACCTGCGATTGGTGGAAATCATCACTGATCTGGCAGATGATGATGTAGTCCAGACCATGGTCACCTTCCTGGAAGACGTCCTGGGCAAGGGACTTGTTTACGCCAAAGATACTCCCAACTTTATCGCCAACCGAATCGGTGTCTACGGCATGATGGCAACATTGAAGCTCACGGAAGAGATGGGTCTTACTGTGGAAGAGGTGGATAAGCTGACCGGCACCATCGTAGGCAGACCTAAGAGCGCTACATACCGGACGGCAGACGTGGTCGGTCTGGACATCCTCAGTCATGTTACTAATACATCCTACGAAAGAGGAGAAGACGACGAAGATCGGGACATGTTCCAAGTCCCTGAGGTGCTCGCCAAGCTGGTAGAAGATGACAGATTAGGACAGAAATCAAAAGCCGGTTTCTACAAAAAAACCGAAGAAGGTATTCTATCACTCGATTTCAAAAGCATGGAGTACACTCCTCAAAAGCGGGTTCGCTTCGATGGCTTCCGTCTAGCTAAAGACCAAACTCTGCTTCCGGGTAAAATCAGAGCCATGGCGTGGAGTGATGACAAGGCCGGCAAGTTATTCTGGGAACTCCTCTCGCGGACGCTTATCTACTCTGCTAACCGGATACCCGAAATCTCAGATGATATCATTAATGTAGACAACGCTATGAAATGGGGATTTGGCTGGGAGATAGGCCCCTTCGAGACCTGGGATGCCATTGGTGTCGAAAAGTCTCTCTCCAAGATGAAGGAAGAAGGAAAAAAAGTTCCAGCATGGGTCGAAGAGATGATCGCTTCCGGCCGTAAAAGCTTCTACGAGATCAGCGACGGAGTCAAAACCTACTATAATATCCCAGACAAGGCTCCTGCTGAAATACTCCAAAGTGAGAAGACCATCAACCTCTCCATTAAGAAATCTAAAGGAAACGTAGTGAAAAAAGACTGGAGCGCCTCACTTGTGGACTTGGGTGACGGCGTTTTGAACGTGGAGTTCCACTCCATCCTTCAGCCTGTGATGAACCCCATTGACACCTCGGTGGCAGAGACCATTATCGACGGTCTCAACCTGGTAGAAGCCGGCAAGTACAAGGCGCTTACCCTAAATCACGGTGGAGCGAACTTCTGTGCCGGCGCTAACCTGAAACTGATCTTGCAGTTCTGCGAGGAAGCCAATTGGGAAAAACTCGGCGACATAATCAAAATGCTCCAGGACATGACTCAGAGGATGCGCTTCATCAATGCTCCGGTGATTGCAGCTCCTTTCGGTCTGGCTCTGGGAGGAGGCTATGAGTTGATGGGTCCAGCCGACAAGCGTGTGGCTTCAGCTGAACTCTACTGCGGACTGGTTGAAGTGGGCGTAGGTCTCATCCCGGGAGCCGCTGGGAACCTTCGAGTCATTCTCCACCTGACGGATGATAGTCCCAAAAAATTGTCTCCGTTCCAGATTTCCCAGAAGGCGCTGGAGACAATTGGCTTTGCTAAAGTTGCCATGTCAGCCGCCCATGCCAAGAAGCTTCACTACCTGCGACCGGACGACGAAATCGTTCTCAACCGTGAGCATCTGCTCCACCGGGCGAAAGAAGCAGCACTGGAAATGGTGGACAGCTACCAAGCACCTGATTACAGGGAAGACATCAAGCTGGCCGGCAAGGGCGGCAGGACCGCCATGAAGGTGACTCTAAAGGGATTTAAAATGCAGGGGAAGATATCAGCTCACGATGAGTTCATCGCCAAGAAGCTGGCTTATGTGGTAACGGGTGGTGACAAAGGCGGTCCCACCAAGCCGGTTGATGAGCAGTATCTTCTCGATATCGAACGGGAAATATTTCTGTCACTTTGCGGAGAAAAAAAGACGCACGACCGAATCCGACACATGTTGAAAAAGGGGAAACCGCTTAGGAACTGATCTGGTCCCGACACTTTATGTGCGGGATCTTCGCTTCGCTTCGATGAGTGGTCCATCTACATTCCTGCCGTTATTACGATGGATAAATGATTGGTAACTAGTGATTGTTGAGCGGTCCTACTGCTCCAACTGCTGTAGGATACAATGGATAAAATGGAAAATTGTAATTAGAAAATAGTCAATTCAAAGACTTCTGAAGGGCTTTCACCCCAACCCTCCACTTATGACCCCTATGAAAGCCCTTGCCGCCCTGGACGTTTCCATACCGGGGCGGTTTTTTTATTCCAGCATATAATGGATAAAGTTAAGTATCAAGGTCTACTATTGAGGGAAATGAATAAAGAAGATACCTTCAGAGAGATCATTATCACTCCCGAAGCACTGCTTGGTTATAACTGGAAATACATTTTGATGAGGCTGACAAGGAACATCTCGAGAATCTCTGTCTTCGATTTCTCTAAATTCAATCGCCAGCGAATAAGAACAACTTCCCCAGCACTTCCCCAGCTTTTCCCCTTATCACCCGATCATAGAACCCGCTCAGATCCGAAGGTTCGGGATTAATCTCCACTAATGCAGCACCCGAGGACTTTGCCAACTGGGGATAACCGGCTGCTGGCCATACCACTCCGGATGTACCGATAGAGATGAACAGATTTGCCTTGGAAATAACTTCATCGGCTTGGCGTAAAGTGTCGGGATTCAGGTAGTCACTGAACCATATTACATCCGGTCGAAGCCAGGCTCCGCAGTCACATTTACGTGAAGTGTACAATCCGGGATTAGCATCCTCACGAACAACTCCTTCCTGCTCACAGCGTACCCGCCAGATACTGCCGTGAAGTTCGATCACTTTCCGGGAGCCGGCCCGCTGATGCATACCATCAATATTTTGCGTGACTACTGTTACATCCTGGTGATTTTGTTCAAGCCGTGCAATCACCTCGTGCCCAGAGTGGGGATCACACTTCAGCGCTTCCTTCCGCCGCTCATCGTGAAAATCAAAAACCTTTTCCGGATTCCGCTCCCACGCCTCTTGACAGGCATAATCTTCCCACCGGTACTCATGCCAGATACCGCCTGAACCGCGATAAGTTGGCACTCCCGATTCTGCCGACATTCCTGCACCGGTGAAAAAGACAATATGATCATAATCGGCGGGGTCTATAGGTGTGATATTCAAAACTATTCAATTCTCCCTGTTAATTAAATTAACAATGACTTTCACGATAAGCTCTTTTTCTTCCGGGATACTCTGGGCTACCATCAGTGTGAGGGCTACTAGAGCGTTATCAGCAATCCGTTTGCTACCATCTTTCCTATAAAGGCAACTATTTCGGTCGAGAAACCAGAGAAAGAGGGAGGCACCGACCCGCTTGTTCCCATCCACAAAGGGGTGGTTCTTGATAACAAAGTAAAGTAAATGTGCCGCCTTTTCTTCCACACTGGGGTAGGCATCCTTACCCCCTACTGTCTGGTAGATGGATCTCAGCGAACCTTTAAGCGAATAGTCCTTTTCTACGCCAAACAGACTCACCTCTTCCCCAGACTTCTTAAGTTGGATAGTCATTTCATCAATGCTTTTCCTGGTGGTTTCATAATCGAGAACAAACTTGACCTCCTCGTGAGTATCCTGAATGGTCAGACTTCGACGATCAAAATCATCCAGGGTCTTCAGGCCATAGGCATAATCGGAAATGACCTGAAGTAATCCCCGGGTTTCGGTCTGGGAAAGCTGTCGTGTTTCGGCTACTGACTGTATCAGTTTTATACTCTGGGTCAACTCATCAAGTCCCCGCTCCCGTTCTTGTAGTCTCTGTTTATTCAGCGCATAACCTCTGACAGTATAGTCTCTTAACACATTTGTGGCCCAGATACGGAAGTGAGTTGCAACTTTGGAATTAACCCGGTAGCCCACTGAAATGATCATATCTAAATTGTAGTGCAATATAAGTCGTTGGACCAATCTTCCACCTTCTATTTGAACTTGTGCAAATTTTGCACAAGTTGCTGTACGCTTTAATTCCCCTGTTTTGTAAATATTATTGATATGCTTTGCAATGACACTCCGTTCAGCCTGAAAGAGTTTGCTAACCTGTTGCTGATTCAACCAAACGGTGTCTTCTGTAAGGTTTACTTCCAAGGTTGGTTCAACACCTCTGGATTTATAGATGACAATATCTGTCTGTTTATCCACCATAGATTTTACCCATACTTCAAGCCCAATATTTCAGGTTCTATCGAATTCTCCCTTATACTTTCGAACTATCAAGTATTCCTCAGAAGTCCACCTATTCTCAAGTTATCCTTCTTTGTAACGTTGTTGATGTGGAGGTTTATTATCTGTGTTGCCTCTTGAAATGGGAGTGATATTCATATCAAAGCGAATTTATCCACAGATGTACACAGATAAACATGGATATAATACTCTGCCCAAATCACCAAGGAATCTCTTCGCCATCGTATCCAAGGAAGGTACCTCCGACCTCAGTACTGGCAGTGTCAATGACCTGCACCATCCCTCTTACCGACTCCTCAACGCTGAGGAGAGCACTGGCCCCTCCCATATCGGTCCGTACCCAGCCGGGGTGAATTGCGAACACGATAACCCCGTGCTGGTACTGCTCAAGGTGGAGATTCTTCGTGGCCATGTTAAGAGCTGCCTTGCTCATCCTGTAGTCGTAGTAACCGCCGGAAGTATTGTCAGCGATAGAACCCATGCGGGAAGTGACATTTACCACTTTCGACCCTTTCGACAGGAGCGTCTTAAGCTGCTTTGTCAGCAACACCGGACCAATGGCATTCGTAGAGTATGTACGGATAAGATCGTCAAATGAGGGAAGTTCAGCACTGGTATCCTCACCCACCCCCGCGTTATTGATGAGGATATCCAGTCGATTTACTAGCTCCCTGACTCTTCCTACGGTTTGGGCAATGGACTCAGGATCAGCCACATCTATCCGAATAATATGTTCCTTGGGAACCAGTTCCTTTAATTCGACGGCTTGTTCTGGAATACGACACCCTGCAATAATGTTGTCACCACGGTTCGCATAGTGCTGTACAAATCCCAATCCGAGCCCACGGTTTGCGCCAGTGATGAAAATGTTCATCTGACTTACAGGTGTTATTTCTTCAGCTGAATCCCCAGCTCGTCCAGCTGCTCTTTAGCAACTTCGCTGGGTGAACCGTCCATAAGACTGAGGGCGCTTGTGGTCTTGGGGAAGGCGATAACGTCCCGGATCTGGTGAGTCCCTGCCAGAAGCATAACGAAGCGGTCATACCCGAAGGCAATGCCGCCGTGAGGCGGAGCACCGTAAGTAAGCGCCTCCAGTAAAAAGCCGAACTTCTCAGTGGCTTCCTCTTTCGACATGCCCAAGATTTCAAAGATCTTCATCTGTACTTTTGGATTGTGATTCCTGATGGAGCCGCCGGCTATTTCATAGCCATTGATGACCAAGTCGTAGGCCCGAGATTTCACCGCTTCGGGATCATTCTCCAACAGCTCTAGATCTTCCTCCCGTGGCGAAGTGAACGGATGGTGCAGAAATGTCCACTGCCCGGTCTTCTCGTCCTTCTCAAACTGAGGGAATTCCATTATCCAGACAGGTTGATACTCACCATTGGAAATCAGGTCATCCCTTTTGGCAATCTCCAACCGGAGTGCTCCCATAGTCGCCAGAACAGTGGAGTGTTCCCCTGCCGCCGCCAGGATGAGAGCGCCATCCTTAAGCTTCAGATCAGAGATAATCCTTTGCTGTAATTCCTTGCCGAAAAACTTGCTCACACCTCCGGAAAACTCGCTGGTTTTCAAGCGCATCCACGCCAGTCCTCCCAGCGCTGCCTTTCCTTCCTGAGCTGAGTAGTCCTTCACAAAATCTGTAAGCCCGTCTATCACTTTCCGCGAGTAGCTACTGCCGTCATCGATGACAATCGCCTTAACGCATTCTGCATCGTGCATCGCCTTAAACTCAGAAGCGGCACCGTACTCCGCAAAATCTATCAGCGGTAAGCCGAAACGAATATCCGGCCGGTCCGTGCCGTACATCTCCAGCGCTTCTTCGTAAGCCATCACAGGAAAGTCTTCAAACAGTTCCACATTTATCACTTCCCGGAAGACATGCCGGACAAGGCCTTCCACAGCCTCCCGGATATCGTCCTCATCAATAAACGACATCTCCAGATCAATCTGAGTAAACTCAGGCTGACGATCCGCACGAAGGTCTTCATCCCGGAAGCACCGGACTATCTGGAAGTAGCAGTCAAATCCGGAGATCATCAACAGCTGTTTGTATGTCTGCGGTGACTGCGGCAATGCATAAAATCTCCCTTTGTGGATGCGGCTAGGCACCAGGTAGTCCCGGGCACCTTCCGGAGAGGAACGCATGAGAAACGGCGTCTCGATCTCCATGAAACCCTCGCTGGAAAGATAGCTCCGCACCTCTTGAGACGCTCTATGCCGGATATCCATGTAGTGCTGAAGCTCTTTCGTCCGCAGTTCCAAATAGCGGTACTTCAGCCGAAAATCCTCGCTGGCGCTTTCCCGGTCACTGACCACAAATGGAAGAGGAGCTGTCTCACAAAGTACTTCGATCTCCACTACTTCTACTTCGATCTCACCAGTGGGAAGATTTCTCCTCACTGCCCCTTTCTTCCTGGGTTGAACAGTGCCGCGAACCGAAACGACATCTTCAATAGACAGCTTTCTACCAACGGTGAACTGCTCAGCATGTGATTCTTCGTTGAACGTAATCTGTGTGATTCCATAACGGTCACGGACATCTACGAAGATGAGCCCGCCGTGATCCCGGGTGGTAGAGACCCAACCGTTCAGATTCACTTTGCTGCCAATGTCTGAAGACCGGAGTTCGCCGCAAGTATGAGTGCGCTTAAACATGTTAAAATTTGTCTCTGCTATTTAAAAGGACGAAGGAGTTTCTGCAGCGCAGGAAAATAGTCAATGTCTTTTTGCCACTTCCAGACGATTTGCCGCCCGTTCCACCTTTGCCTTCGCCTGAATGTAATCCACATCGCCTTTTGACAGATGCTCCTTCGCCCTTTCTCGAGCTGCTTTAGCTCGTGCAACATCAATTTCATCTGCCCGCTCTACTGTCTCCACTAAAAGCTCAACCTTCTCAGCTGAGATATCAGCATATCCGCCGCTAGTAGCATAGAAAATATCCTTACCCCCCTTAGTGACCTTGATCTCCCCAGTAGTTAACGCGATGAGAGCCGGGATATGCCCGCCCATGACACCAAAAAGTCCATCCATCCCCGGACAGCGGACATAAGTCACTTCTCCCTTATCGCGGAGTTCATCAGGTGTTACAATTTCCAGATGAAATGATTTCATCAATTCGCTATTTTCCTGGCTTTGTCTTTCGCTTCGTCAATAGTTCCTACATAAGCAAAGGCATTTTCCGGAAGGTCATCTACCTCGCCGTTCAGGATTGCCTCGAATCCAGCTACTGTATCTTCCAGTGAAACATAACGACCTTTAACACCGGTAAACTGCTCTGCCACAAAGAACGGTTGAGACATAAACTTCTGGATTCTACGGGCACGAGCCACTGCCTTCTTGTCCTCATCAGAAAGCTCGTCCATTCCGAGAATGGCAATGATATCCTGCAGTTCTTTGTACTTTTGCAGAACTACCTGTACTGCGCGTGCAACGGAGTAATGTCTTTCACCCAGGATTCGCGGGTCGAGAATCCTTGAGGTGGATGCCAGCGGATCCACAGCAGGATAAATCCCCAGTTCAGAAATTTTTCTCTCCAGTACCGTAGTAGCATCCAAATGAGCGAAGCTCGTAGCGGGTGCAGGATCCGTCAGGTCGTCTGCAGGAACATAGATAGCCTGCACTGATGTCACCGATCCCTTGTTAGTAGATGTGATTCGTTCCTGCAGCTCGCCCATCTCCGTGGAAAGGGTCGGCTGGTACCCGACGGCCGACGGCATCCTCCCCAGCAAAGCTGACACCTCGGATCCAGCTTGTGTAAACCGGAAGATATTATCAATGAACAGAAGCACGTCACGGCCTTCCTCGTCACGGAAATATTCCGCCATGGCAAGACCGGATAGCCCAACGCGTAGACGGGCGCCGGGCGGTTCATTCATCTGACCGAAAACCATGCATGTCTTATCAATAACGCCGGACTCCTTCATTTCGAGGTATAGATCATTTCCTTCACGAGTGCGCTCGCCGACGCCTGAGAAAACAGAATATCCTCCATGCTCCGTGGCGATGTTGTGAATAAGCTCCATGACGATAACTGTCTTCCCCACACCAGCGCCGCCAAAAAGTCCTGTCTTGCCGCCTTTGGAGTACGGTTCCAGCAGATCGATGACCTTAATACCTGTCTCCAATACTTCCTGTGCAGTAGAGAGATCCTCATGCTTCGGTGCTGGACGATGAATTGGGTAGCGCTTCTCAGTCTTGGGAGCCGGCATATCGTCAATGGGATTCCCCAAGACATCAAACAGTCGGCCAAGCGTCTCCGGACCTACGGGCATTGAGATAGGTTGACCCGTATCCACTACCTTGTGGCCCCGAGCCAGACCGTCTGTGGAGTCCATAGCCACTGTCCGGACAGTAGCATCACCCAAGTGCTGCGCCACTTCCAGAACGAGCTTTGAGCTGTCATCTCTCTCAAGTTCCAGGGCATTGTAGATTTCAGGCAGTTGGCTATCTTCAAAAACGACATCCACCACTGCTCCCATGATCTGTGATATTTTCCCAGTTGCCATTATTTCATCCTTGTACTGCTAACTGATAATTGACTGTATGTGTAAAGCGGCATCATTGAGTTTTCAGCGCTTCTGCTCCGCTTACGATTTCCAATACTTCCTTGGTAATAGCCGCTTGCCTGAGCTTGTTAAACTCCAGCCGCAGGTCGTGAATAAGTTCCCCTGCATTCTCAGTGGCATTATCCATAGCCACCATGCGGGCTGCCTGTTCGCTTGCGTATGATTCCAGAAGATACTTCCACATCTCCACGTTCATGTGTCGCGGTATGAGTGAGCAGACCAGTTCGTCCTTCGATGGTTCGTATAGTCTTTCAATAAGTGTCTGCTCCTCTCCTTCGTAAACCAGTGGAAGGAGACGTTCCATACGGATTTCCTGTGTACCGACACTTCTGAACCAGTTGAAAATAACATGCACCTCGTCAACCTCACCGGAAACAAACAGCTCGATTACATCTTTACCAAACTCCATGGCATGAGTGAAACTCAGCTCACTCCAAAAGTCAGCATGATCAACAGCAATATTGTAATCACGCTTGCGGAAATAGTCTCGTACTCGCCGACCGATGCAAATCAGCTCAGTAGCTTCCTTCCCTATGGATTTAATCTCCTCCTCTGCCCGTCGGATAACACTTGAGTTAAATGAACCTGCAAGACCCCGATCAGAAGAAAACACTACCAAAGCAACCCTCTTCACTTCCCGTACGTCCAACAACGGCAGGAGTGAGCGATCCACATCCGGCAGCAGCGAATGAATAACCTGACTCAGGCGCTTTTCGTAGGGTCGTGCCTGTTCCATCCGCTCCTGAGCCCGTCGAAGTTTTGCCGCCGCAACCATCTTCATGGCTTTTGTCACCTGCTGGATACTCCGGATAGACTTTATCCGGTCCCGGATGTCTTTCAGATTTGCCATTTATTCAGCGGAGAACCCTGCCTTAAATTCGTTTACTGCCTTTTCAAGAGTCTTCTCGCTCTCTTCACTCAACTCTCCAACAGCAGAAAATTCATCGAGAATCCTGCCATAGTTCGCTTCCATAAAGGAGTGAAAACTTTCTTCAAACTCAGCAACCTTGTTCAGAGGGATATCATCGAGAGAACCGTTATTACCAGCCCAGATAATCGTCACTTGTTTTGCTACATCCACCGGCGAGTATTGGTCCTGCTTCAGGATCTCCACCATCCGCTGACCTCTTGTAAGCTGCGCCCGGGTGTTCTTGTCCAGATCAGAGCCAAATTTAGCGAACGCCTCCAACTCACGGAACTGCGCCAGGTCCAGACGAAGCATGCCTGCCACTTTCTTCATCCCTTTGATCTGAGCGTTTCCCCCTACACGGGAGACTGAAAGTCCCACGTCAATTGCTGGACGAACTCCTGCGTTAAACAAACCGGTCTCCAGATATATCTGGCCGTCTGTAATAGAGATAACATTGGTCGGGATGTAAGCAGAGACATCGCCTTCCTGCGTCTCGATGATAGGGAGAGCCGTCAGCGAGCCGCCGCCAAGGTCATCGTGCAGTTTACTGGCACGCTCAAGAAGTCGACTGTGCAGATAAAAGACATCTCCTGGATACGCCTCTCGGCCGGGAGGTCTCCTAAGCAGAAGCGACATCTGACGATAAGCCCATGCGTGCTTGGAAAGATCATCATATATCACAAGTGAATGTCTTTCGTTGTCCCTGTAAAATTCACCCATAGAACAGCCGGAATATGGAGCTATGTACTGCAGAGGCGCCGGATCCGAAGCATTAGCAGCCACTACGGTTGTGTATTCCATAGCACCATGCTCCTCCAGCTTTGCCACTACCTGAGCCACTGTAGACGCTTTTTGTCCTATAGCTACATAAATGCAATATACCGGGGAATCAGTTTCATGGGTACTCTTCTGGTTGATGATGGTATCAACGGCGATAGCTGTCTTTCCGGTCTGCCTATCGCCGATAATCAATTCACGCTGGCCTCGGCCAATGGGAATCATGCTGTCAATAGCCTTGAGCCCGCTCTGCAGCGGCTTCTTCACCGGCTGGCGAGCTAACACACCCAACGCTTTCCGTTCGATTGGCAGACTATCGGTTGTATCGATAGGACCTTTTCCATCAATGGGGTGACCTAACGGATTCACTACTCTTCCCAGCATTGCTTCACCGACAGGAATTTCCACTACCCGTCCGGTTCGCTTTGCATCATCACCCTCCTTAACCAGATGGCTCTCACCAAATAGTACCAACCCAACATTGTCTTCCTCCAGATTTAGCGCCATACCGAAAACATCGTTAGGTAATTCAACCAGTTCGGAACTGACTACATTTTCCAAGCCGCTGACTCGTGCCACGCCGTCGCCGACTTCAATGACTTCTCCCACTTCGGCAACATCAACGGTAACATCAAACTTCTCTATTTCCCTGATCAGGAGATCTCTTATTTCATTCGTCTTGATATCCATTTTCAAATAATCCTATTACTGCTTAATAGTTAATTCCCGTTTGAGCGAGTGCAATCGCCCTCTGATTGACCCATCAATGAAGAGGTTCCCCAGCCGGAGTTTTAGACCACCCAAGAGTTCAGGATCCACCTTCGCCTTGAACTCTACTGTTTTGCCTGTACTGCCAGCCAGACTTTCACGGATTGCACTATATTCATCCTCCAACAGCTCTTCAGCCGTAAAAGCAGTTGCCTCCAGGATTTGGAGTTCATCCGCCCGCATCATCTCAAATACACGAGCTATATCCGACAGAAGATTCTGTTCCCTCCTTTCAGCCAAAAGGCCAAAAAGCGCCTTCGCCAACGGATGGCAGGACTCTCCCAAAATTGCATCGAGTACCTCTATCTTCTGGTCTGCAACCAGCTGATGGGTGAGGAAAAACGTCCTGAATGCCGCTTCTTTCTTTACAAACCTACTTAGGAGAGTCAGCGAAGCATATACCTCTTCCACGGCATTTCGCTCTCTGCTGACCGCCAAGAGGACGGAAGCGTACCGTTTAGCTTTCCGCTCTATTCTCACCTTCAGTGCCGACTTTTTTCAGTGAATCTTGAATCAGCGCTAAATTGTCTTCCTTGCTGATGTTACGCTTGATAAGCTTTTCAGCTACTTGGAGAGAAAGATCAATAACATCTCCTTTTATCTCATCGATGGCTCTTTCTTTCTCGATCTTGATCTTCTTCTGAGCGCTCTGTACCAGAGCCTCGGCTTTCTCCTTGGCGTCGGAGACGATATTATCCTTCACCTTTTGTGCTGTCGCTTTGCCATCTTCCAATACCACCTGGGCTTCGTGACGAGCCTTTGCAATAACTTCCTCGGCTTCCTGTTGGATCTGCTCCAGACGTTCTTGGGCTTTGTCAGCATCTTCCAGCGACTTTCGGATTTTCTCTTCCCGGCGCTCTAATGCTTCCGTCAGCGGTTTCCAGACGAACTTGGCCAACACGGCCAATAAGGCCAGAAACGTGATAATTGTCCAGATAAAGAGACCCGGCTCGATTCGTACGAGAGGATTATCCATAGTTAACCTCGTTTAGATTTACAGTACTCGTTACTTCATCAACACGATGAGCAGACAAAAGACCTCGCCCAGGATCGCTACACCTTCGAGCAGAAAGAGCGGAAGGTTGATAGCTGCTGTGATCTGCGCTGCGGCTTCCGGCTGACGAGCAATGGATTCGGCTGCTGCTGCAGTAAATCTGCTGATTCCGTAACCGGCTGCAGATACGACCATTCCGAGACCGATTGCAGCACCAAAGTAGTGAAGTGTAGAACCGCTTCCGGCTGCAGCAGCTTCTTCTGCTGTCTCAGCCGCGAAGACAGGCACTGCCATCCCGAGCATGAAGATTAAAGCAACCATAAGCATGACTAATCGTTTCATCTGTTATTCCTCCTTATTGTCAGTGTAAAACAATGTAATTGGATTCTAATGATGGGGATGAACTGCCATCCCAACAAAAATTGAAGTTAGCAGTGTAAATACGTAGGCTTGGATCAGTATAACAATTATCTCAAGAGCTGAAATAGCAACATTTAGCGGCACAGATATGAAAACTCCGGTGGCAATACCTGCCCAGCTGCCAAACAACTCTGCAAAGATAAACACAAAGGAAGTTATGGAGAGTATGGCGATGTGCCCTCCTGTCATATTTGCAGCTAATCGCATAGTGAGAGCAAAAGGTTTCACAAACATGGCTATGATCTCAATTGGCACCAGAATAAAATAGACACCTAAAGGATGTCCTCCGGGTGCCAGATTTTTCCAATGCCCTACAAACCCGTGCTTTATGCTTCCTGCAACGATGATAGACATAAAGGTGACAGTAGCCAAACCTGCAGTTACATTGAAATTCCCTGTAGCTGTAGAACCTCCCCCCTTCGGAATTAGATCGAAAATTGGGATCATTCCAAGTGTATTGGTGGTCAGTATGAAAAAGAAAAATGTGAGGATTAGCGGAGCCCATCTCATGGCATCTTCCTTTCCAACATTAGGAATAACCACCTGTGTACGAATAAAATCCACTAAGCTCTCCAATGCATTTGAGAGACCTCGTGGAATGGGGTAAGTCTCTTTCCGGTAAATCCTGGTCCCGAGATAAAAAAGTGTGAATACTACAACCGCCGCTACCCAAAGCATCACTACATGTTTTGTGATAGACAAATCAATGCCAAAAACTGTAGGAAGAGGAATCAGCGGCTCACTGTTAGAAACATGGTGCAATATTACTTGCCCCACCTCGTCCAGAACACTGGTGTGCTCAGATGTGGGGGGTACTTGCGGATTAATCATTGAGTTTTGTCTGGTTTAGTACTAGAAAAGAATCGTTGAAAATACAATGCTTCACCTATTTGAAGAAATATAAAAACCAAACAAAACGAGAAAACAAAAGCTGCAAATTTTACATCCAGCAGCGATATGATTATGATTAATGCCGCTGCATAAAGTATCAACCTTATAACAAAAACTGAGATGTTGGCACTTAACGCTTTCTGAGGAGATTTATTAATAATCGTTCTGATAATTAAAAAGGTGACAAGATTGATAACAAGGGGTATGGCAGCACCGAGAAGAATGGAAAGAATCATAAACTACACTTTACCTTTAAGGCTCACCCGGGCTAACTCCCATATTCCTATTAATACACCAAGGAGAAGTCCCGCAACCAACAGCCAGGGCGATGTATCAAGCCATTGATCCAGAAAGTAGCCTAAGAGCCCCAGGCCCAGGATAGATCCTACTAACATATAAGAGGCATTCATATATGGACCAGCTTGGAGAACAATCTGCTGAAAGGCTTCAAACACTCTGGCCATATAGTTGTTATCGGGTTTGGTCACAGCTTTATCACCACTCAGATTAATCCCCTTGGAAAGAATCTGTGTCATCATCCTGTTTCTCTTCAGAAGTTTCGACTCTCTTTTGATCTGGTAAGTGGTTCTGAATCTCTTTCTCTACTGGTGCGAGATCGCATCTGCCTTCAAACTGAGCCCCCTCTTCTATCACAAGTTTCCGGTAGATGATATCTCCTTTAACGATGGAATGACCACGAAGGACAACCTTACCAATAGTGGAAAGTTTTCCTTCCACAAGACCGCCAACATAGGCGTCCGAGGCCATCACATCCCCTTTGACATACGCATCCCGGGCGACCCGGACTGGACCCTCAGTAAAAACATTACCGTGAATCTTTCCACAGATAATCGCACCACCTTTCAACACCAAATCTCCACGAATCACAGCATCGGCGCCGATCATAGTCCCAACATGTTTCAAGCTGTCCTTAGCCATCAGATGCTCCTGTAATGTCATAATCATGATATTCAACGATAAATCCAACAGGGTCTACAGGAACACCATCCTTCCAGATCTCGAAATGTAAGTGAGGTCCAGTAGCATCTCCTGTCTCTCCCAACAGAGCGATGAGTTGCCCTCTTTCCACTCGCTGAGGTGCTTGTACCAGGTTTTCTTCATTATGGCCGTATAGTGTGATATATCCATCTCCATGGGTTATAATGATTAGATGTCCAAAATCCAGAGTCCACCCTGAAAAGACCACTAGACCTGATGCCGCCGAAAAAATGGCTGTCTGTTGGGGGGCAGCAACATCTATGCCCGTATGGCTCCCTTTCCAACTCCGGGAAGGTGGTACAAATCCCTGGGTGATATATCCTGCTACAGGCATAGTGGTGGGGAGATTTTCCAAAACGCTGATAGGCACACCGGAAAGCAGGATTGGTTCTTGTGAATCTGGTGAGTTCAAATCGATAGGAATCTCTACATCAGGACCAAGAATAGTTTCAACATAAGTACGCATGGCTTTCAGATTTAGAAGCTCCTTCTCGAGTTCAGCCAGTACCCAAGAACGATCAGCTTTAAGCAACTCATTCTCTGCCAGAAGCTCATCATACTCAAAAGCCTTTGGAACCGCAAGGAATCCTATGACGAATCCAGCTGCTATAACTACCAATCCAGTAATGAGCAAAGTCCACAACTGCAGCTTAGAGACAGAAAAGTTACGACTGGTTTCTCCCTCTTCCTGAACAAAGACAACAGTATACCGTTTTCTGGCCATTTCACGAAGTGTCCATCGTGGACATTATGAATTCAGTTCAGAGAGTAACTCTATTAGACGATCCAAGTCATCGTCTGAATAGTATTCGATTTCGATGCTTCCTCCCCTTGACTTTGGTTTAACCACAACCTTGGTTCCGAGAAGAGAGATCAGCTCATCTTCAATGCGTTGCAGTGCTGCACCTTTCTGTTTTTTAGTTCGCTTTTTGCCTTTCTTGACGCCGGCAAGAAATTTCGACACCATCTCTTCAGTCGTTCTTACAGACTCTCCATGACTTACAATATGCTTCCAGAGCTTGATCATGGCTTTAGGCTCTTTCAGGGCAAGTAGTGCTCGGGCATGACCAGCCGTGATCTCATCTGTCCGCAGGCTCATGCGTATTTCCGGTGGAAGCTTCAAAAGACGGAGGGTATTGGATATGGCAACACGTCCCTTACCGACAGCTTCAGCAATAGCCGTGTGAGACATCTTATACCTTTTAGCGAGAACAGAGAACGCTACTGCCTCTTCCATAATATTCAGATTCTCACGCTGGATGTTCTCGATAAGAGCATATTCCATCATCTCAGCGTCATCTTCCACAACCAGAATATGCGCCGGGATTTCCGTCAATCCTGCTAACTTTGCAGCCCTTAGTCTTCGCTCGCCGGCCACTAATTCATATTTATCCTCACCAGCCCGAACGGTGATGGGCTGGATGATACCCTTAGATTTTATGGATTCGGCCAGCTCATGAAGGCTATCCTCGTCAAACTTCTGCCGGGGCTGATGGGGATTGGGAGCAATGAGACTTACGGGAATCTGCAGGATGGAATCGGGACCTGCAGTCTCATCGGTGGTTTCTCTAATAAGGGCGCTAAGACCTCTTCCGAGTTTTTTTGCTGTCACGCTTGAGTATCTCCTCTGCTAACTTGAGGTAGTCCTGCGCACCGGTGGAATTAGCTTCGTAGAGCAGGATTGGTTTCCCATAACTAGGTGCCTCACCAAGGCGCACATTCCTTCTTATCACAGTCTTAAAGACGCTATTCTTGAAATGACTTCTCACCTCCTTTTCCACCTGCTTGGCGAGATTAAGCCGCTGGTCAAACATAGTAATGAGCACTCCTTCAATATCCAAACGTTTGTTCAAGTGCCGTTGGACGAGCTGAATGGTCTTCTGGAGTTGGTTTAGACCTTCCATTGCTAGAAACTCACACTGTATAGGAATGAGGATAGATTTCGCTGCTGCCAGTCCGTTCAGCGTCAGTAATCCCAGAGAAGGGGGACAGTCCACCAGAATGTAGTGAAACTTCCTCAGAACAGGTTTCAGAGCATCCCGCAAACGGTATTCCCGAGCCATGAGCCCCACCAGTTCAATTTCTGCCCCTACCAAATCGCTCGTACTTGGGACTATATAGAGGTGATCCAATTCGGTCTCGGTGATAGCTTCTTCAATGGGAGTATTTTCGATGAGTAGATCATAAATGGTTGCAGATCCATTCTTTAACAGATGGGAAAGGGCAGTGGTGGCATTGGTTTGAGGATCCAGATCTATGAGCAGGGTCTTTTTCTCAGAAACTGCCATGCCAGCTGCTAAGTTCACAGCAGAAGTTGTCTTTCCAACACCTCCCTTCTGGTTCACAAATGCTATTACTCTTCCCATATCTATCTTTATTAACTTCTTCCCGACAATTTGTTAAATATGTTTTCGGTTGGCAGTCTTGATGAAATTCAGCGACTCGAATTTAACGGCGGAGTTAAGGAGATACAAGGAGATTCCCGACTATAGCAAAGCAATTTCTCGTCGAGAAAATTGTGAAAATGGCTTGCAGGAGATACCTTCTGAAACTAAATTGATTCCATCTGTTATAGATGGTTATAGAGAAGGTACAATCATTATTGAAAGCGCAATGAATGAACTATTAGTTCTCATGACAATAACCAGCAATAAATATCAATAACACAGTTAAAACATGAGAAAACCAATAATCCTGATTACCGGAGCCAATGGCGAAATCGGTCAAGGGCTTATTCGTTCCCTATCCCAAAAAGGCGGAGCTAATATGGTAGGTCTCGACTTGGATTTTTTGGACGAAAGCATCCACTCTCTTGTACAGGAATCCATCCAAGGCAACATACTTGATAGAAATCTGCTGGAGCGAATCAACGCTGAGTTTGAAGTCTCTACCATTTACCATTTGGCCGCCATCCTGAGTACCCGGGCAGAATTCTCACCAATGACAGCCCATAAAGTTAATGTTGGCGGAACCATCAATTTGCTGCATCTTGCCATGGAGCAGTCCATCAGCCAGGGCCGCCCGGTGAAGTTCTTCTTCCCCAGTTCCATTGCTGTCTATGGAATGGCCAGCCTGGAAGCGAAAAATCTGGCTGGTCCCGTGGGAGAAGACGATTACCGCCACCCAGAAACCATCTACGGCTGTAACAAACTCTACTGCGAAAACCTGGGTATCTATTTCTCCCGTTTCTACAAGCGACTCTCCGCTGAGTCTTCCCGCGGCAGGGTCGATTTTCGGGCTATTCGACTACCGGGGCTTATCAGTGCTCATACATTACCCGCCGGCGGAACAAGTGACTTCGCACCGGAAATGATCCATAGAGCCGCACAGAGCAAGCAGTACCACTGTTTCGTCCGGAAAGATTCTGCCCTACCCTTCATGACTATGGCAGATGCAATCGAAGCCATTCTGCAACTCATGGAAGCGGAGGAAGACTCTCTCTCCCGTTCTGTTTACAATGTTACATCGTTCAGTCCAACAGCTGGTGAATTCCGGGAAAAAACATTGACCTATTTCCCTGAAGCAAAAATCGACTTCATCATCAACGATAAGCGTCAGTCCATCGTGGACAGCTGGCCAGCTAATGTGGATGACCACAAAGCCCGGAATGACTGGGGCTGGGAACCGGAACACAATTTCGATAGTGCATTCGAAGACTACCTGATTCCTGAGATTAGGAAACGATACGAGATTTAAACGAGAGTAGTACCTTTGAAGATGTGGTGTAATGGAGTGATGGAATATTGGATAATTGGAGAAATGTACACAAGAATCTAAGTGGAGAAATGATGGATACAATCACACCTAAATTGACTGAGGAACTGCAAAATATTCGTGAGGCTGGACTGTTCAAGGATGAGCGTGTAATTCAATCACCCCAGAGTGCGGAAATCACCGTGAGCGGAAAGACAGTCCTAAATTTCTGCGCCAATAACTACCTCGGATTGGCTAATAATCATGAGCTCATAACTGCAGCTCAGCAGGGACTGGAAAAGTGGGGATTTGGTCTCAGTTCTGTCCGCTTCATCTGCGGTACGCAAACCATCCACAAGGAGCTGGAGAAGAAGATCGCCCAATTCCTTCAGATGGATGATACTATCCTCTACACATCCTGCTTCGATGCCAATGGTGGACTGTTCGAAACACTGTTAGGGCCGGAAGATGTAGTCATCTCTGATCAGCTTAATCACGCCTCCATCATAGACGGTATCCGCCTCTGCAAGGCTGAACGGTTCCGCTATCCTCACTCCGACTTTTCCGCACTGGAGAATGTACTTAAGCAGACAAAATCACACAAGACCCGCCTAATCGCTACCGACGGTGTCTTTTCAATGGATGGCGATGTGGCTAAGCTGAAAGATATCTGCAATCTGGCGGAGAAGTATGACGCCCTTGTTATGGTGGACGATTCCCACGCTACCGGATTTTTTGGTCCTGCAGGCAGGGGCTCCATTGACCATTGTAGCGTCATGGGAAGAGTGGATATCGTCACTTCAACTTTGGGGAAAGCTTTGGGCGGAGCCAGTGGCGGATTCACTTCCGGGCGGCAGGAAATTGTGGATATCCTGAGGCAGCGCTCCCGGCCGTATCTCTTCAGCAATACATTAGCACCAGCTATTGTTGCAGCCGGTATCGCCTGCATAGATATGCTGTCAGAGACGACTGAACTGCGGGACCAGCTGGAGGAAAATACTATATACTTCCGTGAGAAAATGACAGAAGCCGGCTTCGACATCCATCCTGGCATTCATCCAATCGTACCTATTATGCTGGGGGATGCACAGCTTGCCCAAGATATGGCAGCTAACTTGTTGAAAAAAGGAATTTACGTGATCGGTTTTTCTTATCCTGTAGTCCCCAAAGGTGAAGCCCGTATACGGGTACAGATTAGCGCGGCGCATTCAAAGAGACAGTTGGATAAAGCGATTGAGGCTTTTATTATAATTGGCAAAAAACAAGGGGTTATCGGAGGGTGAGCTGCAAACGAATCAACGCTAAGGATGCGGAGTACTATGTTGCCAAAGTCTCTTAACCATTTCAAGAGATTGCACAACAACTCCCAAGATAGTTCTCGATAACATCCTGCTTTTGAACGAAGCTATCAAATGGGGAAATCCTGTTTACTTTACTGATCAGAATCTTTTCTACATCTCTACTGATAAGATAATGGGAAACTCGGGTTTTATCCACGGTCTTGATTTTGACGATTCTGAGAACGTTATTGAAGGAACTGGCACCAGAATGAGGCAGGTGAAATTTCGCTTCATTATTGAACTGAATGAGGAACGTGTAATCGAGTGGATTCGGCAGCTTCTGGAGTTGGTAGAAAAGGACTGAATAGGATTTATTCTTAATGAGGAAAAAACATTGTTCTTTTACAAAACTTTATCAATAGACACAATATGCATTGCATAGAATGTCATAAAGATAAAAACCTTTCTCTAATTAATGATATATGTGTTGATTGTGCTGGAAGGTATTGGAGATTCTGCCGAACATACCTTTTGGAATTTAGAAGGAATGTAAAACTTACTATTAGTAATCCACAGAGAGTTATACAAGATTTTGTCGAGTCAATTCCAAAAGAATCCGACTCGGTTTTAAGAAATAACAATGATGAAGATAAACCACTCTTACTACAACGTCAAACATTCAAGTACGATGTATGCATAAGGAACATCAAGATACCACAGATACCCGAGGAAGTTCTTGATTCTCTCTACTTAATGGAGTCTGAAGCTATCAAGTCAACTTATCGTGGTTACGACTATGTATTTTTCAAACATAAAGATACTATTCTCCTTGGGTGGTGTAAAAATATTTTAAGCCTGAATTCATGTATCAATTGCATTGTGATTCATGTTTTGATGAACTTGAAGAAAGAAAATCTCTAGATATTCAACTTCTCAGAAATAGGGGCCACAGGCGTGAAGTAGTACAAAAAACTTTTAATAGATCATGCGCTGTGTGCTCTACTTCCTTCCAGACACAAGAAAAAAACCATCATCTTTGCCAGAATTGCGAAAGGCAATGGTTATCGTGTGCAAATTGCCACAACTATTTTCTACCTTATGAAAACAGAAAAAGTGAGAGCTATTGTTATAGATGCCGAGAATCTGTGACATCTGAGAATGCTGACCTCCTGAGTCGAGTAATTAAAAAATCCTCATTAGCCCCAGATTTCAATCATGAAATTCATAGAAAACCAATCTCTTAAAATCTTACCTCCAATAGAAAATACACCTTATATGTCCAACATGAATGAGCAAAAATAAAAAATCAAAAACAATTTCATTCAACACCTAACGGTGTTGTGTTTATTAAAATTTTTGTGCTATAAATATCAGACTCCTAATGGAGTCAAAACAAATAAAACTAAGTCCTGATAGATTTCATAGACTTAGGGGAGAAACCCGTAGGAGTTCAACAAAGGAGATAAACCAATGGCAAACACCTTCACACAAATCTACATTCAAATTGTCTTTTCAACTCAATCAAGACAAAACCTTATCAATAAAGACATAAAAGACGAGATCTATAGATACTTAACGGGTATAGTTCAAAACAAGGATCACAAACTCATTACTATAAATAGTATGCCTAACCACGTTCATATATTTATTGGGATGAAGCCTAAGGAATCTATATCTGATTTAGTTCGGGATATGAAAAAGGACACATCAAATTTCATCAATTCAAAAAAATTGATTCGGGGAAAATTTAACTGGCAGGAAGGATATGGAGCGTTTTCATACGGCCATTCTCAAATAGATGATGTGTTTCAATACATTCAAAACCAGGAAAAGCATCATGAAAAACAGACGTTTAAGCAGGAGTATTTAGGCTTCTTGAAGGCATTTGATATAGACTATGATGAGCGATATGTTTTTGATTAAACGTCTACAAAACTGAGCATTATCACATGCTTATCCAACAGTACTAAATGAGGAACGTTTAATAAGGTGGATTCGGCAGCTTCTGGAGCTGGTAGAAAAGGAATGAAGAACACCTGTAAACTCACTAAAAATGATTGCCTCCCACTTAGCACTACGGTAAATTCGCCACCGCTTGTTCGAGAAAGAATACTTTAGAACCGCTACCAGAAATAATGTCTCATAATAACAAACCCAGAATTTTCTTCAGCATTCTGATTTTCCTATGGGCTGTCTGGGCATTATGGCCGTCAGTGAAACTTCAGTTTTTCCCGCCGGAGGACGAAACTCAAATCGAGGAGCTTAAGAAGGAGTCCATTAAGCTGGGACTCGATCTACAGGGCGGCGCCTCATTCCTCTTAGAAGTGGATATCCCAACTATGGTAGGGAATTTAGCAGTACCAGTAAAACCTCAGGCTGATTCTCTTCTTATAGCTATACTGGCAAACGCCAAAAAAACCGGTAACCAGGAAACTTTTATCAGTCGGTTTATTCAGACAGCAACAGCAGAGGGAATCCAACTAAAGCGTCACTTTGAAGGACTCGGCTCTAACAATGCAGAAATCAAAGACGGTCTCAATGCTGCGGCAAATGACGCAATCAATCAAGTGCTGGAGATATTACAGAACCGGGTAGATGAGTTCGGTGTTTCTGAGCCCACCATCCAAAAACAGGGAAGCCATCGCATAATCGTAGAACTGGCTGGGGTAACCGATACTGACAGGGCCGAAGCTCTCCTGGAGCGAACCGCTTTGCTTGAATTTGCTTATTTAAAGGACAGCCCTTCCACGCAGAATATTGTAAGTAAGATTGATGCTCTCCAATTCGAGGGTGATACATCTCTTACTGAGTTGGATACAACAGAAGCTGACACGGGCGGTTTGGAATTACAATTAGCTGATGAAACACTGCTAGAAACAGAAGCTATCAGCGCTGATAATTTTTCCTCATTACTGACCCCTACCCCATCAGGTGATATGGGTGTACCATTGTCCAACCGATTGCGCGTAAATAGGTTTCTGAAGCGGGAAGATGTAAAACAGATTATCCAGAAAGATTTTGGGCGTTTTGTTTGGAGCAGTGATCCTCAACAGTCTTCAACCGGACTGGAAGAAACTTATATCCTCTACTATCTTGATGCTGACCCTAATAATCCCAAACTTACCGGTCAGGTTGTAGATAATGCTGTCGCCGACATTTACAACGGTCAGCCCATCGTCCGGTTAAGCATGAACTCTGAGGGAGCCAAGACGTGGTCAGTCATCACCAGCCGGGTTGGAGACCGTGTTGCTATTGTCTTGGACAACAAGGTTCACATGGCTCCTGTCATCCGTTCGAAGATCACCGACGGCCGCACTCAGGTAGAAGGGTTGGACAATATGGAAGAGGCCAAGGATATCGCCATTGTCCTCAGGGCTGGTAAACTTCCGGCACCTATCCGAAAAGTCTATGGCCATGAAGTTGGGCCTGCACTAGGGCAAGACTCCGTAGACAAGGGGACGAAATCCATCCTGGTTGGTCTAGTAATCGTGCTTATTTTCATGCTTATTTACTACAAGTTTGCCGGCGTCATTGCCAATGTTGCACTCATCTGGAACATCGCACTGGTGATGGCAGTACTTGCTACCCTTGATGCCACTCTCACTCTCCCAGGGATAGCCGGATTGATCCTTACTGTGGGTATGTCAGTAGATGCCAATGTTATCATTTTCGAACGTATCAGGGAAGAGCTGGGCAAAGGGAAGACAGTCAGAACCGCCATTGACAGCGGTTACGCTCGAGCGCTGACAACCATTATCGATGCAAACGTTACAACTCTTCTGGTGGCACTGATCCTATGGCAGTTCGGTACAGGCCCCATCAAAGGTTTTGCTGTTGTCCTATTTGCAGGTATAGCCATCAGCATGTTTACGGCTATCTTCTTCACTCGGACTATCTTTAACATCATCACATCCCGCAGACAACTGCAGACTTTAAGCATATGAGATTTCTATCAGAAACCAAGATTGATTTTCTCGGAGCACGCCGCTTCGGTTTCGTCATTTCCGGGGCTCTCCTTCTGGCAGGCCTGATATCGCTATTCCTTCAGAGTGGTCCCAAGTTAGGGATCGACTTTACTGGCGGTACCAGAGTAATGGTCAAGTACAATAAATCGGTGGAAATCAGCAGTGTACGCGACGTTCTGACCGAAGTGGAAATTATTGACGAAACCTTCGACTTCAGCAAAGCCGAAATCAAGCTGGAACGGGACGAAAAGGGGAGTGATCTGGTAAGTGTCCGCCTCCCCAAGCTGCCTGAGTCTGTGGAGGATGCTGATGAGGCTGTCATTAACAAACTCTACACTGCATTCCCCGAGAGTGTTCCAGATGAAATGACTGAATTCAAACTGTCCACAGATACTATAGGCCCCAAGATTGGCGCAGAACTTCGCGGGAAGGCTGTCCTCGCTATCATCTCTGCTATTCTGATGATTCTTATCTACATCTCCATCCGGTTCCAGTTTAAGTTCGCTTTGGGTGCCATAGCCGCCCTGGTTCATGATGTCCTCATCACCCTGGGCATCTTCTCAATCATGGATTACGAGATTTCTCTAGTCATTGTAGCGGCATTCTTGACCATCGTCGGTTATTCACTTAATGACACTATTGTAGTGTTCGACCGTGTACGCGAAAACCTCAAACGGCTGAAGCAGGAGAAGTATGAGGCGATCATCAATAAGAGCATCAACGAGTCGCTCTCTCGAACGATTATCACCTCACTGACTACTTTTATGGTAGTCTTCGTACTCTGGCTGGCAGGCGGTGAAGTCATCCGCTATTTCGCTTTCGCTATGATGGTAGGCATCCTGGTGGGGACTTACTCGTCCATGTTCGTAGCCAGTCCCGTAGTTGTAGCGTTGTACAACCGCTATGGTGAGAGCAAGGGTCGCTAAGGTACTGTCTCTCCACTCTCTTATCCCATCTCTTTTGATTACAGAATGAGACCAGCCATAATACTGGCTTATATTCTTGTCAGCTGTATCTGGGGAACTACCTGGTATGCAATTAAGATCGGTCTTGAAAATACCCCACCCATCCTTGCCGTGAGCCTGCGGTTTGCAATCTCTATTGTGATTCTGTGGAGTATATTTCTCTACCGGCGAGAAAGGCTCGTCCTATCCAGGAATGCCGTAAAAATGTACATTGCTTTCGGAGCAGTCGTTTTCGTATGCTCCTACACCCTCACCTACTGGGGAACACAATTCATTCATTCGGGTCTTTCCGCCGTAATCTGGTCAATATTTCCAATAGGAGTAGCTTTTCTCGCGCACTTTACTATCCGTACTGATCATTTGACTACACAAAAAATTACAGGTGTTTTGATGGGGTTTATAGGAACTACCCTGATATTTATTCAGGATAAGAGTGTCTTTGAAGGATTTGAACTGAAAGGAGTTGCAGCTGTCCTTGTGGCTGTCTTGATAGCTGTTTGGCCCAACGTACTCTACAAAAAACACCAGATAGAAGTCCCTCACTTCCATCTAAATGTTGTGTCACAGACCCTTGCAGTAGTTGTTTTGCTGCCGGTCTCTTTTCTTATTGAGGATCCACTGAGCGTAGAGTGGGGTGTGCGCAACACTGCTGCTTTGTTCTATCTTGCAATCCCGGGTACAGCGGTTGTCTGGAGCATTTACTTCTGGCTCTACAAACACCTTACGGTGACGCAAATATCCACTATCGCTCTCATTCCGCCCATCATCGCCGTCATTATTGGATGGCAGCTACTGGGTGAACAGTTTACTCCACGGATGCTTGAGGGAGCAATTCTTATCCTCACCGGCGTATTTTTTGTAAATTACCGACAAGGTCGATCACAAACAGCTGAAACGGTACCCTGATATGCTTATTCACACAACACTTGATTCGCCTATAGGCTCCTTGGTTATTGTTCAATCAGATAAAGGAGTCTGCCGGATTCAACTACCCAGTGAGGTGGATGATCCGGCTTTTTCCATAATGGAATCCTCTGAAGATATACGTCTCCTCCAGCCAGTCTGCGACGAACTCATCGCCTACTTTGACGACAGACTCCAGCAGTTCACAGTTCCTTTGGATCTTCAAACTACTCCATTCAGAAAACAGGCTCTGGATGAAGTAAAACGAATTCCGTACGGAGAAACAGCTTCATATAAGGAGATAGCCGAACGAATGGGAAATCCCAAAGCTGTGAGAGCTGTAGGTGGCGCCAATGCACACAATCCCATTCCCATCATCATCCCCTGTCACAGGGTCATTGCTCATGATGGTTCACTGGGCGGATACGGCGGAGGACTGAAAATGAAGAAATATCTTTTGAAGCTAGAAAACGCACAGTGGCATTGATTAACGAATTAACTATTTTCCCACGGGATTCTGTGAACAATTGTCAATGCTCAAACAAAAATCGAAATTTGACGTAAAAATGGTGGTTTTTTCTAATTACTTGATTTGCTAATTTGTATTATGGGGAGATATGGAAAACTTCTGTTTAAAATACTGCGGAGCGGTTCGGATAAAAACATTGGTTTTGATGATTAACAACAACTGTTGAAACGTTTAGGATTTGAAGAACGTATTCGTGGAAGTCATCATATTTTCAGAAAGAGTGGAATAATTGAAAAAGTGAACTTGCAACGTGAGGGTAATAATGCAAAAGCGTACCAAGTTCGACAGGTTCGTAAAGTAATAATAGAATACAACTTAGGGGATGAATTAAATGAGCAAGTATGAAATCATAATTTATTGGGATAAGGAAGACGAAATTTATATTGCGGAAGTTCCAGAATTACAAGGTTGCCTTGCACATGGGAATAGTTATGATGAAGCACTTGTAAACGTAAAAGATGCAATTCAATTATGGTTGGATACTGCAAGAGAATTTGGTGACCCTATTCCTGAAGTTAAAGGACATAGGTTGGTATATGCATAAATGTATAGCCACCTAACCCACAGTCAACCGGTCGTGAAGGGCTGGTAGCATGATTTTTGGATTTTTTATGATTCATCGTTTCTACTCCATATTTAAGTTCTCCGACACAAGTTTCACGCTGGTTACTTTTTCCCTATAGCCGAACAAATGGGAAATCCCAAAGCTGTGAGAGCTGTGGGCGGTGCCAATGCACACAATCCCATTCCCATCATAATCCCCTGTCACAGGGTCATTGCTCATGATGGTTCACTGGGCGGATACGGCGGAGGACTGGAAATGAAGAAACAGCTGTTGAAGCTTGAAGGATTATTTAGGAATTGATCAACTAATTGATTATTTACTTCTGACGTTTACCGCAAGATGCTGCATTAAGATAAGAACTTCGGGTAGCCTAAACTAAGACAGATTTACCCTTTTCTCTTTGTTAATATATTGTACAATAGTCAATTGTCACAGACTCCTTTGGAGAAAATAGTAAATCAAAAATTATTATCTCCTTCTAATTGTTACCTAACAGTTTAGAATGTAATTTCTCCCCAAGAATATGAGCGGCTATCTAAAAACAGTACGGGGTAAGATTGTTACCGGCTTGGTTACGCTGGCACCAGTCGCCGCTACCGTCTGGGTACTGCAGTTCCTTTTCAATTTTTTTGACGGCATGGCTGCTCCATTAGTAGACCGGATAATCGGTTTCCACATCCCAGGATTGGGACTTATAGTCTCTTTTATTGCTATCTTCTTTCTCGGCATTCTGGTTACAAATCTTTTGGGACGTAAGCTCATTCAGTTGGGTGAATCTATGCTGCAGCGCATCCCTATTGCTAAAAGTGTTTACGGTACTGTCAAACAGATTACTCAGGTATTGGGTGGTTCTTCTAGTAAAGCCTTTAAGCGAACGGTGCTCATTGAATATCCACGAAAGGGAATATGGAGTCTCGCCTTTGTCACGGGAAAATCGGTAGACCAGAATGATATTCCCTACATTCACGTCTTCCTTCCCACTACACCGAATCCCACTTCCGGTTATATGTTAATTGTACCGGAAGCTCATTCAATTGATGCTCAAATGACTGTAGAACAAGGAATGAAAACAATTATTTCCGGCGGAATGCTGGCACCTGAGAAAAATCAAATCAGAAGTATTGGAAATAAAGAAACCGGCCCGGGGGATTAAGTGGGGTTATTAGGAGGGTGAGACAAGTGGCCCCCAGACCGGCTCTTCCAAGACACTTTACTCTCCTGCTGACTATTAAGTTCCCGACTTATTTATAATGCCTCAATTATTTCTCGCAATCCTCCTCGGTTACCTATTGGGCTCTATCCCCTCCAGTCTTGCTATGGGAAAAATTCACAGCCGGATTGATATCAGGAAACATGGGAGTGGTAACGCAGGCATGACAAACGTGTACCGCGTACTCGGAATCCGTCCCGCACTGGTGGTAGCTGTAGTGGATATTTTCAAGGGATGGTTTGCCGCTGCGATGATACCTGCTTTCTTCCCAGATCTCCCCGTTACCGATATCCATCTTCCCGGCATTCTGATCGGTTCTGCGGCAGTATTGGGGCATACTTTCACAATCTTCGCTGGTTTCAGGGGAGGTAAGGGAGTCGCAACTCTTCTAGGTATAGTTATTGCCCTTTATCCAGTAGCAATCCCCGTCTGCGTTGCGGCATTCGTTCTCACGCTGATCATATGGGGTTATGTTTCTGTAAGCTCCCTGACAGCTACTGCTTTCTTACCTCTTACTACATGGACATTGCCGGAATTAGGTTTTGCACCAGCAGGAATCTCTTTGAAACTCTTCACCCTCACCGTCTTTCTTTTCATCATCATAACCCACCGAAGTAACATCAGCAGACTGCGAAAAGGAACAGAGAATAAGTTTGAGAAGGTTGTACTTCTAAAGCGATCCCGGAATGGAACCGGCAGTTAGCCGGTACTTTGGACTACAGCATCAGCTTCAATTTCTATCAGCATCTCAGGATCAATGAGAGACTTTACTTCAACCATGGTAGTAGCAGGCGGATTCTCTCCAAAGAACTCGCGATGAGCACGGCCGTAATCTTCCCAACAGTCAATATCCGTTACGAACATCCGAGTCCGGACGACATCTGAAAGATCTGCCTCCAATTCCTTCAGTGTCTCGGCGATAATGTCCAGACAGCGTCGGGTTTGAGCATAGGCATTACCCGGAGAAAAAGTCGAACCATCCTCCACCACGGGTGCTGTACCTGTAACATAGATAAGATCACCGGCACGAATTGCACGGCAGTAGCCGACCTGAGATTCCCAGGGAGCGCCGGAATAAACCCTACGGCGTTCCTGCATTAGAGAATCTTACCATCGTCGGCTGAAAGCATAAGTTTCCGAACGAGGGGAATAGGCGGGGCGCCGAAAGAGAGGAAAGTATCGTGGAACCGCTTCAGGGAGAATGAATCTCCTTCCTGAATCTTCCAGTCTTCCCTGAGTTTAAGGATCATCAGCTTCCCAAGTGTATAATTCAAATATCCCGGATCGAAAGTACCTCGTTCCGCCTCCTTACGGGCGGGCGTCTCTGTCATGAAGGCATTATCCATAAGGAACTCCGTGGCCTCATCAACGGTCATCTGACCGGTATGCATTTTAATGGCACAGATAAAACGACAGTCCCGGAGAAGTGCCTCGGAGAACTGAGCCAGACGATAGCGTACGTCGCCCTCATGCCAGCCTTCTTCCATCATCATTTCTTCCCCGTAGTGAGCCCACCCTTCCCAGTAGGAGTAAGCTCCAGTCAATTTGGACACTTTAGAAGGCGCTGATAACGTGTGTAGATGATGAACAAAGTGTCCAGGGTAAGCTTCGTGGACGGAGACATTATCCAGCGTTGCATAGTCGAATTTAGTGAGCCACTCCTCCTTCTTTTTGTCCGGCCACTCATCCAGTACATTGGTTACATAATAAAATGATTCTGTTGCCTTCTTCTCATAGGGACCAGGAGTATCACACATGGCGAAAGCCCACCGATAAAATGTGGGAGTTTCTTCCACCCGTATGCGAACTTCAGAGGGGATGGTCACGAGATCCTTTTCGATGATGAATGTTCGGATGGTCTCCAGCATCTCTTCAGTATCGGAAACCAGAGATTCCGCATCGGGATGATCTTTCGCAACTTCCTTCATCACATCCGCTGCACTCTTCCCGGGTATAAATTGCTGTGCTAAGTCTTCAAATTCAGCACTGTTCCGGGCCAGATCCTCTTCACCCACTTTCAAAAGTTCATCAAGCTTAATCTCTACCATTTCACCATAACGGAGCATATCAATGAAGTTAAAGCGCCCGATAGCGAAGTTATCTGTCGCCTCAGGGAGGAGAGTTTCCTCCATATACATGATGAATGTGTCAAGGGATCGAGTAGCCCGGATAGCGGACTGCTCCAAATCCAGATATACGCTCTCATCCTCCATCTCGGAAAAGTAGTGAGAAACTTCCTTTTGATAGAAATCCCTGTATCCTTTATATGTCTCTATAGCAGTCTGGAGATTGATTCTGGGAAGAGGAGATTGAAGGTTAAACTTCTGCTGGTCGAGAAATCGCGGAATCTCTCTCAGATGTTGAGCAGCATGCTGGGCTCTGACCGTCATAGAATCGTAGTTCCGCTTTAGATAAGTGCTGATGTCGAGATGGGCTTCATAAGTCATAGGATCTTCTGCCCACCACCTTAACTGCAGCAGTCTAAAACGTTCATACCTGATCGCCATCAACAGCTGCTTCAAATCTACAGTCTCCTGGATACCAAGGTCTTCCTTCTCCAGCCGCTCAGCTTCAATCAGATAGAATCGCATCCGCTTGAGAAAACCCATGATGTTTTCATAAGAAAAGTCCGGTACCTTCCCAAGATAGCGATGGAAGCCGGCAGAGCGGCCGGCTGTAGGATTAAAACTGAAGAAGTCGTCGTAGTAGCGATTGACCAGATCATTAAACTGTTCATGTGCAGACATTGTCTACCTCCCTTACGAACGTAGGTCTAAAACTTGTGCCCTACAGATATGTGCCATTTGGGAACACCCCACGCACGTTCATAAAGACTAACCCCATAATCTACTCTAAACAAGATATTACCTGGAATATAGAAACGTATCCCGATGCCAGTACCCATTATGGGTTTCTTGCTCATCATATCAGAAAAGTTAATGGCGGCGGCACCCAAATCAAAGAACTCAACGAGAATCAACCCGAATTCGGTTCCGAAGTGCGTCAGCCGTTTTGGAATCACAGTCTGACGCAGTTCAGCCGAAGCATAATAAAAATTCAATCCAGAACGGAACGGTTCTTTCGCATAAAGAGTTGAGTCAAGCACTTCCCATCCACGAATAGACTCTACCCCTCCCACAGAAAAAACTTTGTAGGGAATGCTCTCACCAAAATAGTGGTGCAAAGTAAATGACACACCTGCAACCCACTTCCTTTTCCCTGGAATAATGGATTTGAAAGCACTGGCAGTGATGTCCAATTCAGTGAAATTTGGTGAATCTTCGTTTAGCCCCAGTTCTGGACGAAGCTGGGTGTCAATGTAGATTCCTTCTGAAGGATCTATGTACAGATCACGTGTGTCGTAAATCAGCTGAAACTTCGTCTGGAAATAGCGATGTTCAACATCCTGCTTTTCTTCAGAAAAAAAATCAATCCGTCTCTGCTCAATGCTCACTGTACCCCACACTTTCCAGTGATAACCAAAGTAGCGGCCAACAGTTGTCTCCAAGTCCAATTCACGATAATCATGAGGGAGAAACAAGTGCTCAGTCATCTTATAGAAAAAATGTCCGCGAAATGAAACATGATCGCCCAAAACCCAAGGATCATCAAACCCGATACCGCCTACATTCCGACGTCCAAAGGAGGCAAACGCCGACAGGTTTTCGTTCCTGCCCCTAAAATTTTTCAAGAGCACCATCCCGCCGAAAGACCACCCGACATCCTCCTCATACATGATAATAGGTATTGGGAAAAGCCGCCAGGATTCCACTACTCTATATATCAGTGTTTGAGTTCCATCACCATTGGGCAGCAGCCGAATCTTCACTTCGGAGAAAATCCCGAGGTTGTCGATCCTGTTCCTGTCTTCTGCAGCCAAGACCGAGTCATAAGGAGCATTCACAGGATGTTGAATCTCCCGGAGGATGATATACTCCTCAGTTACACTATGCCCTTCCACTGAAATATCGGAAATCAGAGTAAGATCTTGCTGCTTCGCTTGAACAGTCACGGAAAGACAGGTAATCCACAGCCAGGTTGTCAGAAAAATGTACTTCATCTTAATCATGCGAAAGTTCTTCGTAAAGATAGATTGAACTTAATATCCCCAACTGATAATTCTCCAGATCGATCCATTCGTTAGGTGCGTGAGCGTTTTCATCCGGCAGTCCAAAGCCGATCAGGAGGCATGGCACTTTCAGGGTATCGACTAAAGTCTGGACGAACGGAATAGAGCCGCCCTCACGAATGAGCACAGCCTCTCTACCAAATCCCTTCTGTAGAGCCTTCCTTGCGGCGTCGAAGGCAGGATGAGACATATCGGCAATGAAACCGTCACCCCCGTGTAACTGTTCCACCGTAACTTCCATTTCCAGAGGTGCAATTACCCTTATGTATTCTTCAAAAAGATCACCAACCCTCTCCGGTGTCTGGTTAGGCACAAGCCGCATACTCACCTTGGCATGTGCTTCCGCCGGAATAACCGTTTTGGCTCCCTCTCCCTGAAATCCACCCCAGATGCCGCACACATCCAGCGTCGGTCGAGCCCAGAGGTTTTCCAAGACTGAGTATCCTTCCTCGCCGTACAGTGCGGGTGCACCCACTTCCATACGGTACATCTCCTCATCAAAAGGCAGGGCTGAGAGGTCTGCATGCTCTACATCGCTGACAGGGAGCACATCATCATAGAATCCGGGGATAGTAATGCGCCCGGCTTCGTCTTTGAGCTTAGTGATCATCTCGGCTAAGGCATGAATAGGATTCTTTACAGCGCCGCCAAATGTTCCTGAATGAAGGTCCTGCTTCGATCCGCGGAGATTCAGTTGAAAGTACGCCAGTCCCCGGAGACCGTAGCATATGGAGGGCATTCTCTTCTGGAACATTGGCGTATCAGAAATAACCGACACATCAGCTTTCAACAGTTCGCGATTATTCCTAAGAAATTCACACAGATTTTTACTTCCAATTTCCTCTTCACCTTCAGCGATAAACTTGATGTTCAGTGGTAAGCCACCATTTACTTCCAGCCACGATTCGATAGCTTTCAAGTGAATGTAAATCTGTCCTTTATCGTCCACAGTCCCGCGGCCGTACATCCGCCCGTTCCGCACATCCGGCTCGAACGGCGGTGTCTCCCACAGCTCCAATGGATCAACAGGCTGTACATCGTAATGTCCATATATCAGGATAATTGGCTTCCCCTCAGCTCCGTTCCATTCGCCAAAAACTATAGGGTGTCCTGTTGTCTCAATCAGCTCTGCTCGAAGGAGTCCGGCCTGGAGCATCTGGTCCCGCAGAAACTCAGCACATCGGTGAACCTCTCCTTTATGCTCTGAGCTGCTGGAAATGCTTGGGATCTCTACAAATTCTACCAGATCTTCAATAAATTTCTGACTGTGTTCTTCAGCGTAAGTAATAACCGGCTTCGTATCCATAAAGTATTCCCATAAAATTAATGGTTGTGTGGTTTCCGCGTGTCTTCGGCACTGCGCTGCGGAGCGGTAGTTCCGCGATGGCAAGTCCAGCATGTTATAGCATCAATCTTCAACGGAGTCATATATTCCTTGTTGATGCGCTTCACCATTCGCATCATCTCCCGGGCGATGCGCTTGTGCTTAATCTCATCCAGTGACTTGTCCTTCATATTATGGCAGTAATTGCACTTTACATCCAGGTTCATCGCCATTTTTTTCATGAATGGTACAATCTCGCGGGTGCTATTAAACGGGAGTACCTGCACGTTTTTCAGATCCTGTGCCTGAACTATCCCTGAAAACAGAAACACCGTAATAATACCTATGACTGTTAACCTCATTTATTCCCCCTTTTCAAAACCAGAGATGAAGCTGAACCAACAACTCAGGACTTTGACTTTCATCTTCACCTGACACCTTAGTTACACGAACCTGACTTCGGATTTCCACATATGGCAAAGGAAAGAACTCAATGCCCGCAGCCACTCGTCCAAGTGCATTTTGAAGGTAGGTGATATCCTCATCGAAAAAATCGTATCTGGCTGTAAGAGTAATGCCTTGAACCAGGCTGTAACTTAACTCATTGAACGACGCCAGAGAAGTACCGTCTCCTACCCAATTGTCCGCTATGTCCACCTCTCCCATCCAAGTGAATGGACCTCTTGAAATACCTCCAAACATTCCTGCCAGGATAAGGTCATCTTCCAGTATTGCAGAACAGCCTGCCAGCGCCTGATTCTTTAGAAGCGCCCCGGAATATTCCACACGCCCTCCGAAGGTATGACTTCCTGTTTTTCCAGAAATATAGCCGTCCGAAACACTTCCAGTGATGAAGAAATCTCCCGCGTTTATACCCACTTCCACTGTGACAGGAGATGAACGCAAGGACGAAAAGATCATCCCTTCCGCATTCAGACCGTTCTTCAGCTTGATGTTCCCTCCTCTGACGAAGGTAGTATGGTCGTCTAAAGCCAACCCAAAATGAGGCGTCATTCTGCCTGCTCTAATATATCCTTCGAGGTTGGCTGGCTGCAGATTGACCCACCCCTCAGTGTTATCCCAAAGAGCATCCACGGCGGCATAAGCCTGAAGATTCCTGGTAATCAGCCAGTGGCCGTAGAACTCCAACTGCATGGGGAAAGAGACCCTCTCCCACTGGGTTTCCTCTTTACTGTGAACATAGGTCTGCAGTCGAATGTCAGCACCAATCCGAAGATGATTGGAGAGAGCTCCTGTGAATACCGGATGCTTCGACGAGGGCTTTAATGGAAGTTCATCCAATGATACTATCGATGAACCGTATTCATTCCTCAGACCACCTCCAGCTGGATTCACATGACAGGTCACACAAGAAAATCCATTCTGTACCGCCAGCCGGGGTACAGAATGGACGGTTTCCGGCAGCACCGAAAAGATAATCAGCAGGAAATAGAAGACGTTAGTCGTTCTTAGCACCTTCATCGATCCACGTCCTGATTGCTGAAATCTGCATACTCGAGAGTGTCGTACCGTCCAAAGGCATCCTGACGCCAGTTTGAGGATAACCAATCACCTTCAAATAAAGCAACGAGCTATCGGCATTACCCGGCTCCACACGAAGCAATCCGGCATAAGAAGAGGGAACGTTCACGAGATTAGCGTAGCTTTTTCCAGAGGTAAGACTGAGGCCTCCTGTTGCATTCACTCCTTCATGACAGCTAGTAGTACAATTGTGATCGAAGATGACCTGGACATCATCTGAAAAAGTAAGGTCATCCGGAGGAGGTCCGCTGCCTATGTCCGTACAACCTGTCAGGATTCCAAGGATGATAGTGCCTTCCAGCCAACCTCCAAGACGCATCATTTTAGCAAAAGCAACTTAGCGGTGGAAGACCATCCATCTGCATTAAGTCGGGCAAAGTAGAGACCACTGGAGATGTCCTCCGCCAGCCATATAACCCGATGACGACCTGGGTCAGTCACACCTCGTGCCAGAATAGTTACTCTTCGTCCCAGAATATCGACAACCTCAAGTTCCAGATCCATCATCTGGTGGACTGAAAATGTTATGGTCACGGCGGCGTTGAACGGATTGGGATAGGACTCTAAAATGGCGAATGAGCCTGGTATTTCTACGTTGGCGGTTACTGAGATAAACTCAGATGCTCCTTCATTTATCCAATCGATAATCAACTGCAATTCATCAGGATGATCATCAAAATAAGATTGATTGTTTCTGGGCATACGGTCTCCAAAGGGAGGATTGGGCTGTAGTTTCTGCACAAGAATGCTGTTATCCGCATCGAAGGGTGTTACCACCTCACCGTGATTCCCTCCTGTCATCAAATTGTCGTATGAGGTTAGACTGAGTCCACCGGATGATCCATGGCAATTGATACAATTCGCATTAAAGATAGACTGGATCTGACTGTTGTAGTCAATTTGTGCATAAAGCATTAACGGTATTATCCCCAAAACACAAAACACGAATTGCTTCATCATAATTATTCCCCCTCTTTAAAGACCGTTTTATTCGCTTTGTAAATATAACTTGGTCTTCCTGGCAAATCTATTATCTATTTCACTGTATGAGAGAAGTAAATCTTTCCAGACTAATTTAAAAATGTCTTGGGGAAGTTTTCAGGTCATTATTTGTTCAGTTAACTTTGGATTTTGAAGTCGCCTCGTAATTTGGGCATTTCTACGGTAACTGTTCTCAGACATCACCCCCTCTTAACATACACCCCTCATTCTCTTTCGGTCGATCAAGGTGCGAGGCAGGTGATGCCCACCTATCTTCTGGTAGTGACAGGAAGAAACCCATTTATAGATTATTTATTTTGCTGAATATGCTGAATTAAAAACTCAAAGCCATGGGTAACGTAATACTGCCTGATTTCGTCAGTTAATAACGATCCCAGTTTAACGCGGATATCATTTAGTGTAAGTGAGTGTAATTTCTTCCCCATTTGAATCAACACGTTTTTATCCTTAGGAAGCTGTATCCCGCGCCGGACAAGGAATTCTATATCATGCGCATCCCTGGCTTCCTTTCTGTCTAAAAAGGCAGCTACTTTATTTTCCATCATTTGATCCAGGGATAACACATTTAACAGAACCTGCCGTGTTGAGTATGGAGAAAAAGCGATCGTTTGTTGAAAATCGGTAAAAACAGCGCTCTTATTGATCTCAATTTTTAACCGGCTTGGATAACGGTCACTCCTGAATTCAAATAAGAGCGTTCTGTATTTATCCTGTGTATCCGTCAGTATATATTCATGTTCTATGACAGATTGAAAGCGGATGAACAGTTGATCTGTGTCCATTTGAGCCGGGTTCTTTAGATAGAAATCAAGATCAATGGAATAGCGGTTTAATTCATGACACAAGCGTAGTGAAGTCCCCCCGCCAAATATAAGATGATCCAGTATTCGGTGACTGTTTAAGTAATCGAGGACTTCAATTTCAAATTGTTCATGAAGCTTAAGGTCTTGCATAATTATCCCATGTTGATTTTGTTTTTTCCGGATATTTGTTTAATAATGTATCCACTATTTTCAAATCAATCTTTGACATTTCCAGTGCAGAAAAGTCAAGACCATACCTTCCAATAGATGTCAGATATAATGCATCAGTCAACGCCTTTTCCGGTTCAGCTATAAAAATGCCGTTCATCCTGCGAAACCCGAAGTAATATTTATCAGAGATGCGTGTATAACTGAAAATGGTGGATTCAATGTTTCTCTTCCAAGTGCGTTTTATTGCAACAGATTCAAAAAATCCCTGCTGAATCTGTGTAGAATAACCATAATAGGAAAGAGCAGTTGTTAAAGAAATGTAAGAAGGTACTTGCAGTCGATTTGCGATCTGAAATAATTCCAGTGCGGATAAATAATTCCATCGTTCAGCAAGAATATAGACATCCCTTTTTAATCTCACGAAATACTTCTGTTTCTGGTAACGGTGACAAAGTAGCTTCGCTGATGATAATTGGATATTCAAGACCTTTGCTACTTCCCGATACGAGAATAACAGAGGTTCAATATTTTTCAACTTTTGATATACCATGTATAAATATAATAAATTATC
>CAZHRR010000002.1:3682-78384 GCA_964534955.1 uncultured bacterium | reverse complement strand
CATCAGCCTTATCATCATTAATATCAAATGATTGGAGTTTATGGACAGACACTAAATAGTATCCTGAGCTGCTCCTCAAGCGCTTCCCGTCCATCAGTATCAAAAAGCACAATATTCACAGTGTAATCGCCTATAAAGATTCCGATAGTTACACAACCTCAAAAGTCTCCCCCACAGCCCTAAATCCTTCAAGTTCCTTTGCGGCGAGCTTACGCCTGATTTCTTCAAACCTTCGTATCGTCTCACTGCTATAGAGGCGTTCTCTACATTTAAGACATACCTCTGCGTCCACCATGATCCGAACCACATTGTTTCCACCTTCTAAAAGTTTAGTTACTCTTTTCTCCACTAATTCACCACCACATACCGGACATTCATCAAATGGTTTATTCATTACATTTCCTTCTTTTCCTCCATTCAATCCATAATTTTGGATCCGGCCGGTAAACCGTAATCATTACAGTCCATCCAGTTTTCTCGTTATATCCCCAAACGCTATGCACTGGGTCACCCGAAGTTGTCTCCCCATAAATTAGGCAGCTTAGATATGGTCTATCAGAGAGATATAATTCGATGACTTCCCCACCTCTAACTGAGTGGTAAACATCTTCATATGTTAACGCATCCTCTTGCGCTTCTTCATCTGCATGATCAGTAATCTTAATTCTACCACTCTTGATTACATCAATAATAAAATCAATTACTAATTCCATATCCTCAGGTCTTACCCACCATCTACATTAAAAGAGAACTTCTGTTCCATATTGTGTCATTTTTATTAGTTTACCCTCATAAAGCGCCACAAACAATAAATATTTAGGCCAGTATCTTCCTCCTGTAAACTTATGGTTCTCTTTCATCTTTTCTACTATCCGCGTCCCTCTTCGGATAAAATATTAACTCGAAAAAAGTATCCTGAGCTGTTCTTCAAACGCTTCCCACCCTTCAGCATCAAAAAGCACAAAGTTCACTCGTTCCAGCACTTTTGCTGAAGCAAGATAATCCACAGTTTCCTCCAGCATGATTTTGGCACAATGGTGAATTTCAAAGCCGCCCACACCAGTCCCGATAGCCGGAAACGCCAGCGAGCGGATGCCGTTCTCCTCTGCCAGTTCCAGACAGCGAACGGTCACCTTGTGCAGGATATCCTCACTGGTCTGAAGATCCTGCCCCATCCCAGCGGCGTGAATGACATAACGAGCGGCAAGATCACCACCGGTTGTTATCACAGCATCTCCTACTTCAATGGGTCCCTGAGCGACAGCCTCGTCCTCGATCACCTGCCCGCCCTTCTTCTTGATAGCTCCCGCCACACCGGACCCCATCCAGAGATAGTTGTTGGCTGCATTAACGATAGCGTCGGTTGTCTGCGCAGTAATATCGCCCTTCTGGATAGCCAGCTTGGCTCTACCGATATTTAATTCCATTACTACTCATTCCTTCCGTTCCTACCGGCCAGCGCCTTAAGTCGTTCCACAATTACTCTCTCTCCCCGGATGGTAAGTCGAACTCCATCATCCTCGTAACTGGAATTCAATACCTCCACCTCTTCGAAGACCGTAGCGATCTCCTTCCCTCGACTGGGATCGAAAACAACCTCAGCAGTCCTGAATGACTTCTCCATCACCTCAACGATGGCTTCCTGCAGGAAGTCGAGTCGCAGATGATTGAGGGCGGAGATGAAGACAGCCTCAGGGTAGTGCGCCTTCAATCCCCGGAGAACGTCCGGGTCCTCGATCAGGTCAATCTTGTTGATTACCAGCAGCACCTCTTGGTCTTTGGCGCCAATGTCGTTCAATACTTCTCTTACAGTCTGCAGCTGATCATCCAATAGATGCGAACTGCTATCGAGGAGAATCAGGAGCAGGTCAGCTTCCAGTACTTCCATAAGCGTGCTGCGGAACGACGCCACCAGAGTGTGGGGCAGTTTACGAATGAAGCCCACTGAGTCACTCAGCAGCACACGATGATGGTCATTGACGTCCAGTGCCCGGATGGTGGTATCCAGCGTAGCGAAGAGCTGGTCCTCTACGAACACATCCGCTCCGGTGAGGGCATTCATGAGAGTTGACTTGCCGGCGTTTGTATACCCTACCAATGCCACACGAAACATCTCCCGGCGGCGCCTGCTCTGCGTCACTCGCTCATTGTCAATTTTCTTCAGATCCTTCAGCAGTTTGGCAATACGGTCCCTGATGATTCGGCGGTCCACCTCAATCTGAGTTTCACCAGCGCCGGCTCGAGTTCCGATGCCTCCCATCTGTCGCTCCAGGTGCGTCCAGAGGCGAGTGAGCCGCGGCAGGAGGTACTGCAGGTGCGCCAGCTCTACTTGAGTCTTCGATTCCCGTGACTTGGCATGGCTCTGAAAAATATCGAGGATTAGCCCTGTCCTGTCAATCACCTTGACTGAGTCAGTCAGCTTCAGGTAGTTGCGGATTTGTGATGGTGATAGTTCATCATCAAAGATTATTAGCTGAACATCCAGTTCCTGTGCCTGCTGCACAATCTGCCGAGCTTTCCCTTTTCCGATGAAGTAAGTGGGATTGATCCGGTCTCGCTTTTGAGTATAACGACCCACAACTTCCGCTCCAGCGGTCTCAGCAAGGAGAGCCAGTTCGTCCAAATGCTCTTCTATCTGCTCCTGAGACATGCCCGGTAGAATTACCCCCACCAGAACTGCTTTTTCACAGGCGACAGATTCTCGCTCAATCACCGGACTGTTCCTCTCTTACGCGACCGATCCAGGTCTCAGCCAGCAGTGCAGCGCCTGCCGCAAGGACAAAGAGAAGCCACAATTCCGTTCCCCGCCTCGCCTCCATCACAGTAGCGGCTATATCCTCTTCAGGAGTAACAACTCGCCCACCAGGAAAATATCTATCAAAATCCTCAACAGGAAGTCTGCGGGAGGGGTCTTCGGTCTCCGGTATATTGACAACAAACGACATAACAGTCTTCCCATCTGACAAAAGATGATAAATACCCGGCTCATCCATCTCGTCAACTACTACAGCTTCCCGGCGATAGTCAGGAATCAAAAACGACCGGTCTCCTGAAGGTTTCACTATCTCAATTTCCGAGGAAAGATGCTCTTCCTCGAGGGGAAGCAGAGCGCTCTCTCCTACCGTAAACATTAATGATACATCATCCGCAGCCACTAAGGCGACAAGCAGACGATGCATCAGAGGCAGAAATAGTCCTGATGTGGGCAGCGACGACCATCGCTGGTCAGGCGGGACGGAAAAGACGAAAGCGTTGCGCTCTTTAGAATGGATAAGCATAGGTGTACTATTTGACAGCGACAGTACAGTAGAACTGTTTTTTCCGGGGACCAGCTTCAGTGAAGAATAAACTTCCGGCATGGCACGCTCTAAATCCCAGATAGAGAGTCCCTCAATAACTGGCTGAAGATCTCTGATTGCTTCAACTGAAAGAAAACTCCCCTCAGCAACTGAATCGACACCTGTCACTTCCTCGAGTCCAAGCTGATTCAGCAGATGATCTCCAGCGGTTTGACTACGTCCACCTAAAAAGGCAAGAACTCCTCCGCCCATCGTCTGAAACTCTGCGATTTGCTCTGCAACATAGGAACTGATCGGTCCGGGATCCACAAGCAGCAGGATATCGGTATCTGACAACTGCAGCATCGTTCCGGATGTCAGTTTCTCCAAGCGGTACTTAACAAAAACCGAATCGCTGTTCATTGCTTCCAGCGCAAGTTCTACAATTTTAACCTGGTCTTCCGCATTGCCAGCAATTATGCAGTTAATTTTATCTGGCACAGAAAATCTGAAATACCTTCGATTATCGTAGCTGAAATGATCAGAAGGAATAACGACAGTTCCTTCTACTGTCACACTGCGGGAGGGATAGGCCTGAAATATAAACTCTTTCATTTTCCCTGCCGGAATATCAGAGACAGCCTGCCCAACAGGTGTGTCACCGAAGAGAAGCTGCACAGGTATGTCGCTTAAATCTTCGTTACCCTGATTCTCAATAGCAGTTTGAATTTCTACGAGCTGTCCCGTTACCCGCAGCTCAGTAAGAACTTCGCTCTCCCTGATACTCAGGTTTCCACCGGGAATGTCAGATGGGAAAAGAAACACATGCCATTCCAGCAAAGTACTGCTGTCCACTTTCCGGAACAACCAATCTTCCGGCACAGTAGCGGGGAAATCACTGAATATGTAGAACTCACGATTGGCAGTAACCTCCCCTCCTTCTGCTTCCCAGGCTGACCTCTCCAGATTCGAGTCGATTGCACCCCAGAGATCATCGCCACCGGCAGATTCTTGGATAGACTCCAGGTAACCGGCCACTTCATCCACAGAACTGAATTCACCGGAATAGACTCTCTTAAGCGGTGTCGTCTGCCAGAGCTGGAGAGAAATCTCACCTTCTGCCCCTTCCAGTATATTCCTTACTTTATCCTTTGCCAAAGTCAGGAACAAATCCTCCTCTACATTAGATGCACTCATAGAAGCTGAATTGTCCACAAGAAAAATCATCAAGGTAGTCTGACTGCTGCCGGCGGGGAAATATCCCAGCTTCACAGGTCGAGCAAACGCCAGGACAATTAAGACAATAGCCAGTGTCCGAAGAATAAGCAGAATAAGTTGTCGAATTTTCAACCTGCGGATGGTCTCGTGCTCCAGCTCCTTTATGAACCTAATGGAGCTGAATTCCACCGTCTGTGTACGTCTGATGCTGAAGAGATGGATGAGAAGGGGAATAGTGGATGCAATCAGTCCCCAAAGAACGGAAGGTGCTAAAAAACTCAAGTAAAGAGCCTCATAAGAGATAAAATAATTCCGGCTGACATGGGTATAAGAAGATTGTCATTCACAGGAGAAGGCAGCAGTTCTATCAAAGCAGTAAATACGGCAGCTGTAACTGCTTCAGTTCGAGGGATTCCGGGGACAAATAATGCTACAGCTATTGCCATTATCAGAAAAGTTACTGTTCCCTGAACTGACTTTTCCAGAAGAGGTATCGTCCCCCACCTTCTCCCTACGAGAGCGGCGGTAGAATCAGCCAGGGAAAGTACAAGCATTGCAAAGATTGCGACTTCCTTTTCGAAGATTAGAATAGCAGCAAAAGCACCTAAAAAAGAGTAAGTTGCACCCGTAAACCTCACAGATTCTTCTTTGCGAACTATCTTCCCAAATACCACTTTGTAAATGCGGTTAAATAAAGGAACGGTCATACGGAGAATTTCCAGAATGATGATGATTATTACGGCCGAACCCAGCATAATGAGCATTTCTTTCCTCTCGAAAAAGAAGAGGTAGCCTATAGGGAAAATAGCAGATCCATAGTGGATCAGCTTCCTGACGATTTCATGTCTGTATTCCATCTTAATCAGTCCTGATCATTCAACCGGTTCCGAAGGTCTGTAATATCTATAAAACTTAAAGTCAGATCAATGGGTATAGGTTTTCTCAGAACAGTGCCCGGTACGATACTTTGCCTAAGAACTGTATCGGGAATCTTATCCTCATCCTGCATGCGGGTGATTTTACCGATTCTGAGGCCTTCTTTTACCAACTCTACTTTGGCCTCAGCCAGAGTGATTCCCACCAGATTAGGAACCTCAAAGAAATCAGGTGGTCGTCCCAAACTCACACCCAGTTTCACGCCACTCCCCTTGCGAAGGAGATTCCCTTGAATGGGGTTCTGCCAGCGAACCACATCAAGCGGTACACGAGTATCATAATCCTTCAGTAAAGTATCCAAATGAAGTCCGATTTCTTCTATCTTTAACTGAGCGTGGCGTAGTGACTGTCCTACCAGATTTGGCACTTTAACCATTTTCTCCTCTTTTGCCACAGTTAATCGTACTTTACGTCCGGGCTTCACTTTTCGCCCAGCCTGTGGGTATTGATCCAAAACCGTTCCGGGAGGATACTTTCCAGTGTATTTCACAAATTCTTCCACAGCTACGAGATCGTATTTCTTTAACTCTGTCTGGGCTTCGTCAAATGTCATCACTGGTCCTGATTGAGTCGTCTGTCCACTAACATCTGGCAGTGAAATTTCCCGTCCACTCGCTACGTAAATGGGCATGGCAATCTTGTCAACCACAATAAATGCCGTGCCTCCCACAATTGTAAAAACTACTATAATCCTGACAATCGTTCTTATGAACATTTCTTCAATATTACTCCAAATACACCATCCATGCCATCACGAGGTGGAAAAGTGGAGACTGCTCCACGTTCATCCGTGAAAGGAATAATCTCTTCTCTTTCAATCCTAACTGCATCAAAGTCGTCACGTTCCTCCAACAGCATATCAATCACATCCCAATTCTCTTCCGGTTCCAGTGAACAGGTAGAGTAGATAATGCTTCCATTAGATGACACAAAGTTCGCCATATGCCGAAGGATTTCCAATTGCAACGACTGTATTTCTCCCAGATTTTCCTCTGTCCGTCTCCACCGTAGATCAGCACGTTTGGACATAACGCCGGTGCCTGTGCATGGTGCATCAATGAGAATGACATTACTCTCCTGAAAATTATCTTTGGCGGCATCTTTTTTCTCAACGGTTACATTTGATATTTTTAGTCGCTTCAAAGTTTCCCGTACTTTTTGTAGCCTTTCTTCGTTAACATCTGAGGCAATAACAGGAACATCAGTTCCAAGCCTGCTTGATAGAGCAGCAGTCTTCCCGCCAGGGGCACAACAGACATCAAGTACCTGTCCTTTGGTGTTTTCTACCGCCAACATCACAATCAAAGCTGATGATGTATCCTGTACTGCGAACCATCCTTTTCCATAGGCTTCGCTCTGTAACAGTCGCGAAAGTGAGTCCACATGATAATAATTCTTAATAGATGTGCTCATTGCCCAATTGATGCCCAAACCTTCCAATTCCTCTTCCCACTGAGACGCTTCCACCTGTGCCGGATTCCTCCAGACGGTGAAAGAAGGTACCTGATTATTCCAATTACATAGTTCAACTGTTTCCTCGAATCCATACCGCTTCAGCCAGCGTTCAATCATCCATTGAGGATGGGATGTGAGCTCAGATATCTTCGCCAGACTATCGCTTTGCGATACAATTCCCGGCTTTGGATAGTCTGTCTCTGACATTTTTCGCAGTATTGCATTTGTTAGTCCTGCAGATTTTTCGCTCGCCAGCCGACGGGTCAGTTCCACCGCCTCGTTTACTACTGCATAAGAAGGCACCTGGTTCCGGAAGATCAGTTCATAAGCACCCAGACGTAATATATTCTTCAGCACGTGCTCGACTTTCGTGTACTTCCCTCGGTAGAAGCGACAGATGACTGAGTCAAGGTATCCCCGCCACCGCATAGTTTCCTGCACTAGGAAGGTGATTTCTTCTAAGTGTGAAATACGTTCTCTTCCTCTGAGATAGCGAGCAGAGACAGAGGATAATCTTTCGCCTGTTCGATCGAAATCCGTCAACATTCTGACAGCATGAAACCGAGCATCATCCTGCTGAGTCAAAACAATCACCAACTGTTAACTTGGAACCAGTCAGATACTCCCGGGCAGACATCTTTTTCTTCCCCTCTGCCTGAACTTCGAGCACTTGGAGTGAACCTGTCCCGCACGCCACCCTGAAAGATTTTTTATCTGCTGAAATTATCGTCCCCGGAGTCTCTCCACTCATTAATCCCGGTCGGCTGTCGCATATCTTCAACCTTTTGCCATCTAAAAACGAATGTGCTCCAGGTATAGGAGTAAGAGCCCTGATCAAGTTGTAAACTCTAAATGCCGACTTACTCCAGTCAATTTCTCTCATTTCGGGTTTTATCTTTGGAGCTTTTGTAGCAAGTGAATCATCCTGTCGAAGGGGTACAAGATCATCACTTGCCAACCGATCCACAGTATTCTTCAATAGTTGAGCACCCACAAGAGACATTCGCCGGGATAAATCACCACAGTTATCGCTTGGGAAGATCACTACTTCCCTCTTCATCAGAATATCTCCAGTATCAACAGACGGCTTGAGCAAGAAAGTTGTCAGTCCTGTTAACGAATCCCCATTGAGTAAAGCCCACTGGATCGGTGCTGCACCGCGATATTTTGGCAGGATCGAACCGTGCAGATTAATACAGCCAATCCTGGGGATCTCCAGAAGGCTTGCGGGTAAAATTCTATAAGCCACAATAACAAAAAGATCTGCTGAGAGGTCTGATAACAGGGCGGCAAGATTCTCATCCTTGAGCTTTTCTGCGCGGACAACCGGAATGTCCAAATCTTCTGCACATATGGCTACGGGTGTAGGGAGAGGATTCCTTCCGCGGCCTTGGGGCTTGTCCGGATTTGTCACAACCGCTGCAATCTCGTGAGTTGAAGAATAGATTGCACTAAGGGAGGGAATCGCAAACTCCGGATTCCCCATAAATACTATGCGCATGGCGCGTCGGTTTATAGTACTATCCCTTTGGAAATCTGTGATTTTTCTTTGGGATGTTCAGATAATTCCCGAAGACGGCTCTTATACTGTTGAAGCTGTATTGGAGTTTGATAGTCAATGATCATAACGCCATTCAAGTGATCAAATTCGTGCTGGAGAACGCGAGACATTAGACCATCAAATTGGGATTCAAACTGTTTACCTGTCTGGTCCTGATACTTCAACAGAATTTCTTCGGGACGGGTAACATCAAACCGGATTTCAGGCAGACTCAGGCACCCCTCTTCTATTACATTTTCCCCCCAGGAATCTGTGATGTGAGCATTAGCAATTGCCATAGGTTCATCCCATTCATCAGTATGGGTTACATCTACTACCATGAGGTTTAACTCGACACCGATCTGATTCGCAGAAAGACCTATCCCCTCTTCTTCGTACATAGTATCGTACATATCCTGAATAAGATCCTCCAGACCAGAGAAATCCGTTACCGGTTCAGTCTTCTTTCTAAGGATAGGATCTCCATATATTACAATTGGTCTTATCATTTACTCTCATTTTTCTCTTTCTTAGCCAGTCCTGAGACAGATGATCTGGTAACTTCCAGTGTTGTCCCTTTTCCCACGTTCAAAAGAATTATGGAATCTTTTTCCTTAAACCCTGCGATAGTTCCTCGTATACCACCTACGGTAATAACTCGGTCTCCTTTCTTCAGAGCCTCTATCATTAATTTTTTTTGTTTCTGCTGCTTCATTTGTGGGCGCATCATGAAAAAATAGATGACCACCATGATCAGGATGAAGGGCAGAAATCCACCAATAGTTGAACCTGCTCCTCCGCTTCCCTGTGCAAGTAGAATATCCAACGTTATTCCTCCAATTAATTGAATGAAAAATTACCCCTCTCTTCGAGGAAAAACAAGTCAAAGGGCATGAGTCATTAGGTACGCAGTTCTATTCTTGATCAGAATTTCCAGAAAGTATCTCATGCCTCAATTTTACTATAGGAGACTTGGTCGGTATTGATTTGGGAGCTCCGGTACACTTATTAGTCCGGGGACAAAATCTTGCCCAAGTACATACTATTTCAGGTGGAAGTTTTACCGCATCAGCAGCGAACCCCATATTCAGCAGACCAAGGGCAGGCTGAAACTCTCTCTGAACCTCATCACTTAGTGGTTTGCCAGGATGATTTGACACATGATCTTCCACAGCATTGACTATTGTGGAGAAGGACTTGCCTGTGGACTCCAGAGCAGGCTCCAAGTCAATCCCGATAGCCAAAACATGTCTATTTCCGGCTGCATCCCTGGCCCGAACACTGTGACAGGCATATAGGTTCCGTCTTTCGTCTTGTCTCATTAAGGAGAGCTGGGTAATATGCTTAAGAGCGGGATTTTTTGTCACTTGATATATACCCCATTTACCACAGATACTGTCGGGATGAAGGGCATCATGATGATGTGGTAATGGTATGTCATTCCCCCGGTAGTATACCCGGATGAAGTGAGGCGGATACACATCGAAATAGTGCCAGTACCGGTATGGAGAGACCGATGTCATCCTTCTCATAACCATGGAAGGTGTATATCCCAGTTTTTCCGCCTGTTGAACGTCGTATTGAGTACGGATCAAGAAACGCTTAAATGGTTGTCGTGGCAGCAGTAAAGCAGAGGCATAATAGCTGCATTCATAATCACGCCAAGCTACCAGTACATCCCTCTGGTGTTGTACAAAAGTAGGCGGTATTTCTCCCTCCGGCGCTGCACCCAGTTCTCCTCCTGTAGCGTGATCCGAAATGACTCCGTCACCACCATGAAGTACCATATGGGCCAGCCTAAGCGATATTTCAAACATCAAACGATCCTGCTGTTTCTCTAATCGTCTATTAATCCAAATTGTATTCGGTGACTGAAAAAATGAGCGGGCAAGAGAGCGAATTTCCTCTCCTGCTTCCTCTACAGCTACTTTTACAGGCGGATTATCGAACCATTTCACTTCCAAGCCTACCTTGGCACATATTTTAAAGATGGTGTCAAGATCCATAGGCAACTTCTTATTCCCCAAAGACTCCGCCTCCCTTTCCAAATCAGGAAAGTGATTTTTCTGTCGTTCACGAAGTGCACTTATTAAAGCATAGGCAAATCTACGACCTGAAGTTCCGGTTTGAGTTAACACGTCCGGAACAGCACGTCTAAGAATTGACTGATCGAAAAGAACTCGGGGTTCTAACATAAACTCATTGGTGGGATGAGTATCATTGTTATCATCTATCCCGGTAGAATCATCGAGAAACCACTCGGGAGATTCATTAAACAGTTCGCTGAAAATGTCGATTAGTTTCTCCGTCGGGGCTCGTCGACCGGTCTCAAGGAGACTGAGATATGAAATTGATGGGGCATTTGAAGCATCTAATGCAATGCACCGATTCATGAGATCTTCCAGAGTAAGACCAAAATCCTTCCGCCTTTTTCGCAGTTTAATACCAAAAAAATGTGATTTCAGTTTATTCCCGGCAGACTTCATTCTATTATCCTATTAAAATAATGATCAACATAATATGTAAATTTTACAATGTCAAGTTCCTATAAGAACTCTATCATTGACTTAAGTAAATGCTCCAGTTTATAATTAGTAAAGGACAGGACATAAATATTGGAGATTGAAGTGAACATTAAAAAAACAAAACTGGAAGCCAAGGAATACGGTACTATCATCCATCAAGTCAAACATAAGTTAAATACCAACGAGTCAGCTTTACAAATTGAACACCGCCTTGCCCGGGAATTCATTGGTGAATGGATATACGATCGGCACGGACGTATCGGAGCCGGTGAGATTTAAGAAATCCAGGATAACCTATCCTTCCCAATATATTATACTCTGAACTTCTAAAATAACCGAACCCGATTCCTTTTGGCATTGCGCCAAAAAGAAACCGGGTCCAAAGATACATCCCCCCAATTGTACTAGGGGTAATGTATTTTAAGACTTAACTATTCTACTATCGCTTGTAGATTAGCAGGAAGATGAGCAATGCAATCAGCCCCACAATACCTTCAGAGGCAAAGTTGCTCACTATCTCCCCAATGTTGTTCACGACACCTGTAGTTCCCGGAAATAAAATGTCGATCACAACGAATAGCAGGATTAGAGCGACGCCGAATTCGAAAATTTCCTTCATCCAGCCGCTCGTCGTCCTTAATGTATCTCTCAATGTAGCCATTGGCTTAGTTCTCCTGATTCAATTGGTAGGTGAGTATCCCTCAGCCCCCGTTCAAGAAAGTGAATTCGAACAGGGAAAGCGTGTACAGGGGAAAGTCCGTCCCCTCCACGAAAGAGGGGACGAATTTCCCTTATAAGTACTGCCTACTACCTGTAAATAGCCAGGAAGACGATGAAGGTAATGAGACCAACAAGACCTTCACTCGTGAACTCTGACACAAGGTCAGCCACGTTGCCTACAATACCGGTCGTTCCTGGAAACAGGATATCTACGATCAGGAATACCAATGCCAGGGATAGACCCAGATTTACGATATCACCAGCCCATCCTGATATGGTTGAGAATGTATCCTTTAATGTAGCCATTATGAACCCTCCTACTTGGTTAGTGACTAACTGCTGTCTTTACCTGTTATCAGCCTAAGCCAGAACCTCAAAGGAATCCGATAACCCTGGTTTTTCCATTTGAGTCACAGGTCAAGACACGAAGATAAATCTTGTGTGGATGAGATAAGTAGTTTGATCGCTCCGAGATCATAACCATACTGAATTGCCCAATGCTAAGGACTTCTTGAATAAATGTCAAGAAAAAATTGAATAAGCACTCTTTTTAAAATTATCTAGTAACTACCCTTTTCTCGACGAGAAATGGACTCTATTACATAGAAAAAAAAGTTGGTTCAGATTCTATTTTTCCGAGTCTGAGAGAATTTATTTCCACTGATAGCTAACTTACAGCCATTACTGTAGAGGCAGCATATCCAGCACAATGCATCCCTTTGATGGCCAACTGTTACCACGGAAACATCAAGCGATTTCTGCGAATTAGATTCAGAGTTCCCCCGATTAACTGTTTTTTCTCGTCTTCTTTATCGCTTTCAAAAACGCCGAATTAATCAAGATTATTTACCGCCTCTTTTGTTTAACACAAAAACCAATTACCTGACTATTATGACTAAGAAAAAAAGAGAGGCGCCCAACAGAGCGCCTCTTCGTTTGTTTGAATCTATATTTCCGTGCGTCTTACTTGAGATAATTAATCAGTTTGGTCACGGAACTCGTATTTGTACTGATTCGATACAGGTAGAGTCCAGCAGCTACTTGACTGCCGCCAATTCCACTGCCGTCCCATACAACATTGTATGTTCCTGGTACAGCATACCTGTTCATCAGCGTATTCACTTCGCGACCGAGAATATCATAGATTGTCACTTTGACTTTAGAGGCTTCGAGAATCTCGAAAGTGACGGTTGTGGACGGGTTGAATGGATTCGGGAAGTTTCCGTGACTGCCGATATAGGAGATCTTCCTGTCAAGCCCGGATATCCTGCCTCCGTGTCCAAAACCATCAAAATCTCGCCAGGGTTGGCCATTCAGCTCCGTCACAATGATTACACTGAAATCCCACATCGGTGACTCAGTCATGAGATAACCACTCACGGTGATATACTCGCCCGCTTCCGGACGGGTCAGTGTTGAATCTTCCGGAGTATACCATGGTGGACCAAAGTTCAAAACATAATCGGCTTCACCGTCTTCATCTTCATCTAGAAAGTAAACGAGCATGAGCGAGTCGCCAAAGTCTCTTTCATCCATATAACTTGTCATGTCCATCTCGCTATTACCGGAACCGTTATGTCCGTAGAAACCGTGGTTCCCGTGGCCATGACCAGAAGAATCATCGTTGCAACCTCCCCCATGACCTGTAGAATCGTGATTCCAACCCATCTCGGTTGAATCAATAAGTACAATACCACTCGCTGTTATTACTTCCAGTGAGTCGTGCATACCGCCGCCGTGACCCGTGGAATCGCCTCCGCAGTCGCCTCCACCCATGCCACCGCCGTTACCGCCTCCGCCCATGCCTCCGCCATGACCTTGAGCTGCAAGATCAGGAACCAAGAACATCACCGCAAAAGACGTGATGGCAATAGCAAGAAGCCTTATTACACTTGTAGTTTTCATTTTGTTCTCCTTATCTGTTGCTAAGTTAGTTGTTTTATTCATCATTCTGCCTATACGGAGACAAATACCATGCCAAACGATTTTCTCTTCGTTACAATCTTTCAATCCATTAGAAACGGGAAGGCAGCTGCGAATAGTCTGCATAGGGGTGCGCAAATTCTGCGTATCGTTTAGAGTGAAATAGGTAGCTATTTAGAGGTAAGAGCTACGTCCGCGAGACTTACTATGTAGGTTATCAGTGATAGAAGAAAAAGATTATTCCTCGCCTTGTAGCTAAAATTATATTCATCATACGCCAAATCTATAGCTGTCTGGTTATATGACTGCAAATACTCTTCATGGTTCTTGCTGGTCAGATATGCATAGTACAAACCTCCACCGAGAGAAAATCCAAAAACTGCCCGGTAAATATACCCCCTGGACTGATTTCGCATTAGCTGTCCCTGCCCTGGAAAAAGTGCGGATGCCAGAATCTCAGAATTTCGGGTATCCTCTACCACAATGTATTTATCAACTTCATGCTCAGCTTCATTTGAGTACTGCCCGTTCTGCCTGATGCTTTCAAACAGAGCCAATATTTTCGGTGAAGCTTCACTCTCAGAAAATTCGAATGCAGGATCTACCAACAGCAGTGAGGTAAGAGCACCAGTAGCAGCTTCCTCGCCTTCCTCCACGAAGAGTGCTAATGCCAGGTACTTCAAATACAATCTCAGATCTTCCCGGTTCTGGCTGGGATGAGTCTCCAGTTCTGCTTTCACCATCCTGATAACATCTTTGTACTGCATTGAATTATATGCTTCCCGTACAGCTTTAGAGGATATATCCTCATCACTCTCACTTTGAGGTAATGCAAAACAGCCCCCAGACAGTAAAGATATTATGAGAAATAGACGATTCATTTTAGATAGACAATCCTGCGAGCTGTTGATAATATAGTTGTTTTTGTATCTGACCACTGAAGCTGCAGGATGTAGATGCCACTTGACAAAAATCCCAACTGCAGTTGTTCCATGTCTATTCGGATAATATCTCCATTTCCTGTCCCGTAAAGATTTCCCTCATAGACCAGCAAACCTCTAACATCGATGAGTTTCATGCTGAGGTTACCAAGTGCATCCGAAGGTAGATGAATTGCAAAGGCGAATGTACTGTTGAACGGGTTGGGATACGGACCAGTAACTTCAAATGACTTTGGCATTGAATCGAACTCTTCGTTTACGGAAGCCGTCGGCATGTAACGTTCGTGAGAATCCATAGGCTGCTGGCCGCTGCGGCCGCCCATCACGTAGATCTTTCCATCCAATTCTACTGAAGTATGATCGTATCTCGGCAGCAGCATCTCAGGAAACTCTTCCCACAGGTCACCCACGAGAATAAGATTAGACTGACTGAGTCCTTCTGATGTATAGCCACCGAGGAGTACAAACTGTCCATCAAGAAAGACAGCGGACGTATTGCTTCTCGGCTCGTCGAGGGGTGCGATTTCTGTCCATGCTGTTTGGTCCTCAAGTATCTCAACATCAGACAACGGATCTACAGAGCTCCCCCCTGCACATATAATCGTGTTCTCCATTGAAGAACTTCCAAAATCCGTCCTTGCCTGATTTAGAGATGGACCTTCAGTCCATTCATCCATGAAGGGATCAAAAACATCTACTTGATCTGTAGGTAACGCAAACATCCCTGCCGAGGTCTTGCCGCCGAAGAGATAAACTTTTCCGTCAATGACTGCACTGCCCAATCCCATACGCGGTTCGGGCATGGTCCCTACTACCTCCCAGGATTCTGAGCCAATTATATACTGCTCAACGTCCTCCTCAATATTGGACATATGCCTCCCGCCAAAAACAAGGATAGTATCGCCCATCGCCGCTGCCGTCAGTGAAGACCGGGGGTTGTTCAGAGACGGAAGATCTGTGTTCCATGTATCTGTTTCAGGATTGTATGACCAGAACTCATCCGAGGAGTGGTGCTGCTGCCCGCCCTTTCCTCCAATGAGGTAGATTATTGAATCTACAACAACCGCTGCGTGTCCCACTCTATGTTCCGGTAGTGCAGCCCGTTCAGACCATTCACCCTGTGCCAGAATGTTGCCGAAAAAAAGCAGTGTGACAGTGATTATTCTGAGGTTGATTTTCATCTCAGTTATAATAGTGCAAACCCCGTGCCAAAACTCTGTTTTTGTGTTTCCATCACAACTGCACTTTAAAATGAACTGTATCGCCTGCTGTTACATTGAAGTACTTTTGCCAAACCGGAAAATCAGGATTCTTCAGCAGTAGATGATGTTCACCGACCGACAGTGCCAGATTACCTTCCAAAGGTGTAACGTCAATGTACCTACCATCAATCCATACTTTAGCCCAGGGATGAGCCGATAACTCCACGTATCCAAAAACATCTTCCCAACGAAAATAAAGTGTATCAATACTTGAATCTTGTAAAGTAAATGACCGGGAGTATTCTGGATAATCCGGATTCCGGAAGAGAACTTCGTGATCTCCGGCGGCAAGAGTCACAGGAGTTTTAAATGGTGTGGTTCCAATGGTTTTGTTGTCAATGGAGATTTCTGCCCACGGGTTCGCCATAATTAGAATACCTGACTTTGACTTACCAACATTGATATTCGCTGTCACCCCCCCTAGTGATTGAGGCACCTCTGATGCTTGTGTCTCTTTCACAGCCGCTACTTGAACCGCATCTTGCTGTTCAGCCTCAAAAGTTGGTGGCTGAACTTCCTTGGTATACTTATCCTCAGCTACGACTTCCGAGGGAGGAATGTCTTCATCTAACTGCTGCGATTCAGTAGTGGGCACCACGCCTTCATCCTGATATGACGACAACCACCAGTAACCGATGATAACCGCGATCAAAACAGCAAATGGGACAGCGCGCAACCATCTTTTCTGCTTCAAATTGCTTTTAGGTGTCGTCGTTTTCTGCCTAACCACGGGTGCTTCTGGCTCCTTGGCTGTTCCTATTCCAATTTCCTTGAGATCTGATAAAGCTCTTTCACAATTCTTATAACGCTCATCAGGTGATTTCACGATCATCCGCTCTATGATTCTTATTAGAGGTTGAGAAAGTTCTTCACGTTGTGCACTCAGCTTATCAGGAATATGAGAAACTGCCAGATTGAGAGCTTTGTTCAGATCATCCTCACGCAAAGGATTTACTCCCGACGCCAGTTCATATAACGTCATGCCAAGAGCAAATATATCAGTTTGTTCCGAAGGAGCTTCTCCCAACGCCAGTTCCGGCGCCAGATAACCTGGCGTTCCCCCAGAAAACAGTTCAGCATCAGAAGAACCTTTCAGGCTTGCCATACCAAAATCTGTAATTTTAACCAGGCCGCCATCATTCATGAGCACGTTCTCGGGCTTAATATCGCGATGCAGTATTCCGGCGGTATGCGCTCCGGAAACAGCCTTTAAACACTGTTCCATGACGCTGAACAATTCGTCTTCGCTGAATGGCCCTCGCTCCTGCAGAATCGAATGAAGGTCGTCCCCCAGATAGTACTCCAGCACAATGAACGGGGTTTCTCCGGTTCGCACAAACTCGTAAACGGTTACGATGTTCGGATCATCCAGCTTCGCCAGTGCCTTTGCTTCACTCTCGAACTGCACCAGTATATCTTCGTGAGAAGAAAAATCCTTGGTGAGTATTTTCAAAAAGACTTTACGATCAAGAGACTCCTGTATTGCTACGGCAGTTTTCATACCTTGAGTTTCAGTGATAACTTGTAAAATTGTGTATCCGTTAATCTTCAATCTGCCATTCCTTCAGACGGTATTGAAGCCACCGCAGAGACTTCCCTAATTTCTGAGCAGTTTTGGTCCTGTTACCGTCCATATCCCGCAATATCTGGAGCACAAAGGCACGCTCCATCTCTTCCAATGTCTGAGGCTCAGCTTCGTCTGCATCGTAGCTTCCGAAGAGACCAAGTTGCTCAGGAGTGATTTTATCTTCCGTACACAGTGTCACACCCCTCTGAATGGCATTTTGAAGTTCTCGAACATTACCTGGCCAGTCGTGCCTTAACATTGCTTCCATTGCAGACTGCGTAAATCCATCGATCTTTTTGTGGTGCCGCTGGCAGTACTTTTCAAGGAAATAGTCAGCAAGAAGTGGAATATCATCACGCCGCTCGGAAAGGGACGGCATGTGGATGGAAACCACATTTAGTCGATAATAGAGATCTTCACGGAACTTGCCTTCTTTAACCACTGCCTCTAAATCTTTATTCGTGGCAGAGATGATTCGCACATCAGCTTTTCGGATTTGAGTGTCACCCACTCGCCGGAATTCACCTTCCTGGATAAAGCGCAATAACTTGGTTTGAATCTCCAGCGAAACATCGGCAATTTCATCGAGGAAGAACGTCCCGCCATTCGCCGCTTCGATCAGGCCCGGCTTATCCTTCGCGGCACCAGTGAATGCACCCTTTTTGTATCCAAAAAGCTCGCTCTCCAGCAGGTTGTCAGAAAGAGCCCCGCAGAACTGTGCTATAAACGGCTTATCAGAGCGGAGACCCTTGAAATGGATGGCTCTGGCGATTAGCTCCTTACCTGTTCCGCTATCGCCCAGAATTATAACAGGTACGTCTGTAGCCATCACCTTTTCAGTTATCTTGAATACTTCTTTAATGCCGGGACTTCGGCCGATAATCTCACTGAAGGGATACTCAGTTTCCGTTTGGGAACGAAGCGCTTCAATTTCCAGGGAGAGACGACTGACAAAATCAGTGTTGGCCAAGGCCAGACCTGCCTGAGTCGAGAAGACTTTCATAAAGTCAAGCGACTCCATGTTGAATCGGGAACGCCGGTCCTGACTGTCCAGATAGATGTAGCCAACCCGGTCTTTTCCGTATTGGATAGGTACACATATAATAGAGGTCAGCTTGTTAATGACCACACTTTCCCGTCCCTTAAATCGTTCGTCTTCAACAGCATTGATTGTGACGACCGGTTCACCGGTTTCCATCACCTGTTCCACAACCCCGCGCGAATAGCGTTCCTTCTCAAGGAAGTTCTCAGGATCGATATTCCTGTAAATCGCCGGAATAATCTCCCCTTTCTCCTGAAGGCTTGATACCAGTACAAATCCTCTCTCTGCTTCCACTACTTCCATGGCTATATCAAGAATTCGTTCCAAGAGCAGATGTGTGTCATCCTTCTCAAGCATGGCTTCGCTCACACGGATGAGCGCATCGAAAAACTCTTTCTGTCTATTCGTTGTCATTGTACCTCAAATGTTGCTTCTCTGGAGACGCTGATATTCCCAAATCCATCAGTAACCGAGAGTGTCCAATAATATAGCGGTGCTGAGGGGAGCGGAGTCTCAGCTTGCCACTGAAATGTTGAGATATCAAGTTCATCACTTCCTTGCACAAACTGCGGGATACCAGACTCATCGAGCCTGAAAACATCCACTGAATAAGTGAAGCTGTACCCTACCTCGAAACTGCTCCAGCGAAAGACCGGCAGAGAATCTACTGAGACTCCGCTGCTTGGAGAAACGATGGTTGGTGTTGAAGAGATGATCCGGGAAACCTGAAAGTCGAGGGTATCACTTATTGACCCGGGCTTATCAATACAGTGGAATGAGATATCCCTTCCCTGCAACTCGGAGAACGGCTCGGGAAGAAAATCACTATCAAAATAGGTCGCTGTGAACTCGCCCGAAGAACCTTCAGTTAGAAGTGTATCGAATCCCAGAGCATCAACATTCATAATGACGGAATCAACATCCAAAGCGTTGTCAATATCTGAGACCGTAACAGTCACCGACAGGATATACTCATCTGCGATGGGCCACCAGTGGGATATGTGTTTAGTTACCAGATCAACCGAGTCTATTGTGGGTTTACCATTCATTCGTACCAGCACATTAGAAGTCTCTCCTGCAATTACTGTAACAGTATCAACAATCGGCACGTACTGGTCCTTACTTAAAAGTAGGGTATAATCGCCGGGCTTTAATCTATCTAACATGAATATCCCTTCCTGATCACTAAATACGATCGTGTTTTCCGGAGACAACTCTACCTGGACAGATTCCACAGGATCATAGGGAGGATACTGTCCTGTTATTGTTCCTTCAATGGTTCCGGAGTTTTCAAAAAGGGAACTATTGGGATCAAAGATATTGTCCCGGGGAGCGTCCTGTGTACACGCTGCAATCATGACAAGGATCAGAATCGTCACAAATACAATTTCTCTGTTCATTCTACCGATCTTCATCTGTATTAATAGAGACTGCTACAAGAGTCATATCGTCTCCACTCCCGGCTTCTCCAGCAGCTTTAACAAGACGTCCACAAAGTTCATCAATATCATTAATACTCGACTGTACAATAGAAGAGATGTCTTCTAAGTTCAGCATTTTAGTAATACCGTCAGTACACAAGAGGAGCAACTCATATTCCCGGGGAACAATAGCATTAACAACTGGAGAGAACATATCAGATCCGAGATAATTTGTCAGGATATCTTCTGTCCGGTGTCCATAAATCCCTCCTTTAGGTGTCAGGCCCATTTTGATTCTCTCCTCAGCCAGTGTCTGATCTTTGGTGAGCTGAACGAGTTGATCATCTTTTGAAACAGCGTAAATCCTGCTGTCACCAGCATGCATAATCCACCATCGGGATGAACTCTCAGAGATCACTCCAGAGAAAGTCGTACCCATTCCCATCAGACTGCTATCCCGCTGACTGTACTCTATAATTCCACTGTTTAAGCGGGAAAGCATCTCTTCCAAATCAGAAACTTGCCACGGTTCTGAATGGTCACTAATCCTGGAAGACTCTGATACAAAAAGATCTACAGCCACACTGCTGGCCACCTCTCCGGCAGGGGCGCCACCTATGCCATCGGCGACACAATATAAGCCATTACTATCGTTCGCAAAACAGCTGTCTTCGTTCTTTGCTCTCATGACTCCCATCTGGGAGCGCCAAGAGCTGGTAACTTGAAGCAGTTCACCCATCAAAATCTCACTTGATTACTGTTACAATACAAATTGATAACTGTAACATCACATCCTCACATAAGTGTCATTCCCGCCACAAACCGCTGAATGGTATATACACACTATTTTTAATCAAATCCTCCGCTGAAAGGTTGATAACCAAATCTTATACACGGATTAGTTTGTTGCTCAAATCAATTTCGGTTTTTCCTACCGTTGGGAGATTTTCCAGAGCGTTTCCGATTTTCACTGCATATCCCTCACATGTTTTTTATTCACAGAAAAAACCCATCCTATGATACTCCTATCCCGGGCTGAAAACACATTCACGGACTTATTTAATCAATACCATTTTCCTTGTCTCATCACCGGCACCACTGGAAAGTCTATAGAAATAAACTCCTGGGCTGACCGGACTTCCTCCAGCGTCGGTTCCATCCCACACCGCTTCATAGGTACCACTCACCAGTTTACCACTCTCCAGTCTTTTGATTTCTCTCCCCAGAATGTCATGAATCATTAAAGTGATCACCTCCCTGTTAGTAAGTTCAAAACGGATTACTGTTCCCGGATTGAAGGGATTGGGATAATTCTGATGGAGAACTTGAGCAGTCGGCACCGATGGTTTCATCTCTTCCACCTCAGCTTGGCCATAGTTTGTGGTAAAGTAGATATCGTAGTCACCGTTGCGTTTATCAGTCCAAACGGCATAAACAAACCCATCGTTTCCATTTACCATTCGCACTTCTCCCTGTGACTCACCTGAACCGTCGTCATTCAAAATCTGAAGGGTGCTCAATTCGGAGTCACCAGCCATCATACTGCCGTAGTAGATATCAGATCCGTCTCTACGATCCTCCCAAGCGATGTGAATCATGCCATCTGAGGTCATAGCGACCGAGGGATAGTCCTGGATCACGTCAGAGGCCACAGAAGGATCCACAGCAATGGAGTCACCAAACGTCTCTCCACCATCTGTAGAGATCTTCAGGAAAGTTCGCGGTACACTTTCGACTCCTACCATGTAGCCTACAGCTACTGTGGATTCCAGGTTGTCCAGGCTGGGACCGGAGGAAGGACAATACGTTATGAAGAAATCCTCGAACGAGATCTGGAAGAGATCATCCCAGCTGCTTGAGCCGGCTTGCGAACGTATGCCAAAGATATCTCGGATATTTTCATCGTTGTCACGAAAGGTTACTATCTTGTTCCCATCAGGAAGAATGACGATATCGGCAGGACAACATTCGCACGGTTCACTTCCGGAATAGTCACTTACTGTTGTCTGAAAGGAAAAAGTACTGCCGTTGTTTGTCGATGTCCGGTACCCCACCGTCTCGAATTCCAATGTTATTCTACTGTATACATAGTAAATCAGATGAATGGTACCACTATTATCTATTTCGACTTCCGGATAGAGATTAAACTTAACTCCGTTTCCGACAGAAGTTCCTGCACTCCACGTTTCTCCTCCATCTATGGATTTTGACATGTAAATGTTAGTATTGTAATAACCGCTACGCTGATCTGCCCAGAAGACGTAGAGTATACCTTCATATTCTGCGATCTTCGGGTGATTTGACGTCAATGATACTACCTGACCTGTCTCGTCATTCACCTGTACTCCTTCTGTAAACGTCTCGCCGTGATCAGTTGACTTAGCGAAATAGACGTTGGTACCGAACCGTGTATCCACCCAGATAGCATAAATCGTTCCATCATCTCCCACAGCAATGTCAGGTAGTTTTTGTGTCGATTCAGCAATCACTACCGGTACATTTGGATTAAACTCAACCGCCCAAACCATCAGCGGAATGAGCATGCTCATTAGCACTGTCTTCATCTCCCCCCTCCTCCTGTTATTACCTGTCGGTCATTTCACTCTCTGGTTCAGCACGTTTGCATCAAACCAGTCAACAGACTGACCAGCCCCGATACCGAGGATGTAATTCACTACCTTAATAATATCGAACACATCAATTTCTCCACTGTCATCATAATCAGCGGCACATAACTCTCCTTCTGTCGGATTGGTCTCAATCCCCAGGATGATGTTTACAATTCTGATCACATCAAAAACATCAATTACACCATCAGAATTGAGATCTCCTTTTTCACATGGCGCCACACCGCCCACATCGAAGAATTCCATCATTGCAGCCACCAGAGTCGTCAGTTCATCGCTTCCATCTAAACCGCCAAGCTGAAAAGATGTGCCGATTGTACTATAGCTGTCAGCAGCATTTGCTACACCGCAGATATATGCAGCATCAAGATTCTCTAGAATCGCAAAGGCAGTCTCTCCATCAGGTGACAAATGATCAATCCAAGCGTTCTCTCCGCTGTAAGAAAAGTCCATCCCTTCTGTAAACGTCCCGGCGATACCTGACACAGTCGAAAGGTCGTCCGAACCATCATCTAAACCATCTATGCCAAAGTAAGCATGGAGCGAAGTTTGGGTATCGTATGCCCAGGTGTCACCCCCTTCCATGTAGAGACTGCCGCCGTTCTCCAGATAATTGACAAGAGCAGTGACTTGCGCACCTTCACCCAGTACATGGTTATTCGAGTAAATACCCAGGAGCACAAAGATGGCATCGAATCCGACTGCACTAAGATCATCTCCAAACATGAACAGGTCATCCGTAATGTAAGCAGACCGACCTGTAGCTTCACTGATGGCTCCTAGAATCGCCTCCGAGTTAGAACTGGAATTTCCCATATCCCAAATAAGAATCGAAGGTGCTCCACCGGCAAATCCAGCTACATGTACTGGATAACTGGTGCTGTCGTTCGCCACAAGCTGTGTCACAAAAGTATAATAGTAAGACTGTCCTTCGCCGAGATCCTCATCAAGGTAACTTTCCACTCCTTCCCACACTTCGGCGATAGGTTCGCCATCCCGGGAGATGTTAATCTGGAATGTACCAATCTCTCCACCACCGAACAGTTCAGTGGGATCTTCCCAGATCAGCTGGATACTAGTAGGCATTGTATCATCACTGTAGGCGGCAAGATTAGTGGGTGGGTTGGGGTCGAGGTCATCGCTCATTGGCGGATAGTCATCCGGATCAATGAATCCCCTGTCACTGAAATGTTGTACCAGCAGGTTGTAATGCTCAGCACCAAACATATCAATATCTGCCTGAATGATAGCCGCTGCAGCATCTGCCATGGTGGCGCTTGAACCGATCATGAAATGGTTCTGCAACACCAGAGCATCCATATTTTCCCGAGATATACCAGGATCGGTGTGGCAGTCCCACAATCCAGCTGACCAGAGTTGACCAGCGTTATGAACACCGCCGCCGTTATCTTCAGGATAATGGTAGTTAGCATCAAGAATCCTGCCTGACCAGAAAGGATTATGTCCATCCCAGTTGAACACCCAGTTGGAGTGATGATCAGAGATGGTTAGACTGTGTGAACCTGCCCAATAGTCACCGAAACCCTCACCCATGGCTCCTTCGTCACCTCCGCCCCAGCCTGGCACCTGATCGTGCTGAATGGCGTGACCGTATTCATGCAGGATTACATCGGCATCCTCTGCATCATCTACACCACCTTCTCCCCATGCGATGGCATCGGATCCGGGGAAATAGTAGGAATTGTCCGCACCGTTTGCACCGTGAGGATCAGAGGTTTGTGACTCATTGTTCACATTATCAAAACCGAGGGACTGGATGTAACGCTGAGTCATATCCACAAAGTAATAAACCAGCACATCTTCGAACCCGCTTTCTGTGCGAGTGAAAACAAAACCGTCTGGCGTAGTACTAGTGACGACCGGAACCGTTGGAGAATCCCAATCTACTACTGAGACATGAGGTCCTTGCAGCTGATAAACACCTCCGGAGTAAGTTATGTCCAGCAAATCTGCCGTAAACCGCTCTCCGTTGAGCTGATCCGTGTCAGCATCATTGTTGTCACTGAAACCGTCATCACCATACTCTGCATAGGCGGAACTGAGTGGATCAGGATCCCAAATCATGCCGGAACCGTTGTCGAAAACAATGCGGTTTTCCAGGGCCCTGACTTCCCCAGTCACAGCATCCACAAACAGCCGCCAGTCGCCCAGGGGATCCGGTGTTTCAAATTCGATGACCCATGTGAGGTAAGCGGTTTTGTCCTGCACCAGATAGTTCTGGACTGGCTCTGCTTCCCAGCGAATTTCTTCCGCAGGATTGATGTACTCCACTGCAATCTGCCTGGCAGCCTCGGAGGTAAATACTGCCGATCGAGAAGAAACATTATCTACTAAACGAGTGTTGTTTCGAAGGAAGCTCACCCGGTTCTGGCGATTTACGGTAACTGTTATATCACCACGAAAAACCGGAATCCCCTCAATTGTCTGTTGATAGGTCTCGAACGTGATACCTCTGCTTTTCTTCTCGTACCAGAAGCTGGGTTCACTCAGACGGTTATCGAAACCCATCTGCTTGCTGTTGGCCTTCAGAAAGCTCTCGGCTGCTAATCGAGCATCACCACGGATATTGTACTCTGGAATTTGAGACCATGTCCGAACAATACTACTCTCTGCGTCAGTAGTCTTGCCATTTAGAGAGATAGTTTCCCGAAACTCTTCCAGTCCAAATTCCGCTATGGGACTGTTTCCTTCCTTTGCTGATAGAATGGAAATTAAAACCATAACTACCGCTATCTTCTGCATGTGTGCCATTATGTACTCCTGTATTATTTTCTCACCCCCAAAATCAGAACGAAAGTTACACACTCGGAATACTCTTTCCAATGAACTGGCTCACATATTTACCCCGTGTACAGAATAACATGTGACTCCTGTCGTCTGTTGATCTTCTACCGGCTTTTCAGCTATCAGCACTTATTCATGTCAGCACACGCCTTAGAATCAGCAAATGACTCCATAACCTGAAAGCCCAGTCCAGCAATAGCTTTTTCAATTCCCGTCAATTCAATAAAGCCAGTTTTGAAAACTACAACGGCTTCTTCTCCTCTTCATTCACATCGATGGATACTACATGATATGCCTCCATCTTGCCTGATTCTATAAGTCCACTCACAGGAGATATCATATAGAGGTGCTATAAGGTCGTACCAGCTCTTCATACCCCCTATATGTCACTATTGCTTTCGAGGCGGATTGGTTTCAGTTCCATCTTGCATTCGGGACATCTGCCCGGAGTGTCACTGCGTACATGGCTGTGCTCAGGCATTGGGCACCCGTAGAAAGCCTTGTGCTCACTGTCGGTGGCAATAGCGGCGACCAATTCCATCCCGCACTCTGGGCACTTCCCCTGTTCGTGACTTTGAATATGCTTATGAGATTCCATGGGGCAGGTGTAATACAGAACCTCTTCACCTTCCATCAAATCCAGTGACGCATGGCTCATTCCATCATTTTCGTCGTTATGATTATGAGCTTCCATTACCATCTCTGACGACTGGTTCGTTGAAGCAGTTTCCTGAACATCCTCTCCTTCTCCTCCTCCGCAACCCGTCAGCAGGATGATTGATGTCAACATTGTACTTATGTAGTTTATTTTCATGGTATTTCCTTTCTGTTGTTTGTTATTGAACCTGTTTGAACCCTTATTCTTCTATCGTTTTCGACCAGACGATAACTCCCGTTCTCGTCTCGATAAGACTGAGACTCAACACAATACGGTCACTTTCAATGTATATGTAACCATCAATGAAACCTTCTACTCCCACAAGTTGACCAATTTCAACAGCACTTTTTTTATCAATCCCTCCCGATAAGGATAGACTTTGCTCCTCCAGTAGTTCTTCCAGTCTCTTCCTCGATACAACTTTATAGCGGTTCTGACTGACAAGCTGTTCAATGAGTCTCTGTCGAACCATTACTACATCTATACCCGGGGTTCTGGACTTGATCTGCCACACTGCGACGGAGGTTACATTCATGTTTTCGGAAGACAAATCCTGCAGAGCCTTTGTTATCATTTGGTCAATTACCTGACCTGAGTTCACCTCCTGTACTGTCTTCGTCCGCGCAGATACGACCCGATCCATCATCGTCCCGCCCATGCTCATGCCCATGTGCATGCATCCCATTTGTGTAAGCAGTACTACAGAAACCATCAGATATTTGGTCATCATATACTCTCCTCGTGTTTAATTGAAATAGCCACCCTAACTATCCCGTATAGTGACCGTAGGTAGTTTTGACCAAGTCAATAATATGGTCTTGAGGTGAACCTGATTTCAACTTATCAGTGATGAATCTCTTTGTAGAAAGGGCTGTCGGACACTCGCAAATCGCTAAGTTCTTTTCGCCACATGAGCCGCAAGAGCAGCTAAACAGTCCGGCAATCTGCGTTGTAGCTGCAGAGAACGAGCTGTAAGTATTCTCATTAACCTGTGGGGTCTTCTCCTTATCTTCAAGAAGAACACCAATCCATATCCCCAGGACAAGGACCGTGCAGACAAGTGCCCAAACTGACCACTTGTAGATAAGTGGTTGTTGATTACCCATTCCAGTTTGTTTCTTCTGTAAACGCCGATTCACAATTCAATCCTCCAATTAGTTACTGTTTTAAGTTCCACGAGACTGTTCTCATAGTCTCAGACTTCTCAATCGCAGGGCATTTCCAATTACCGAGACAGAACTGAAACTCATCGCTGCAGCTGCAAGAATGGGACTAAGCAAAACTCCAAAAAATGGATATAGAACTCCTGCGGCAACTGGTACTCCAAGGGCATTATAGATAAATGCCCAGAAGAGATTCTGTTTAATGTTACGCATTGTTGCTACACTCAGCTTTCTTGCTCGTACTATACCCTGTAAATCACCTCGAACAAGCGTTACCCCCGCACTTTCTATTGCTACATCCGTTCCGCTGCCCATAGCAATACCGACATGAGCTTGGGCTAAAGCAGGAGCATCATTGATACCATCACCAGCCATAGCCACGAACCGTCCATTTTCCTGGAATCGCTTGACTACTTCGTTCTTTCTGTCAGGCATTACCTCAGCCTCTATCTCTTCAATACCCAATTTTCTCGCCACCGCTTCAGCCGTCGTCCGGTTATCCCCTGTGAGCATAACAACGTGGACGTTCTCTTTCTGAAGGGATTTGATGGCGTCAGGGGTTGTATCCTTAATGGGATCAGCCACGCCAAGCAAGCCGGCCACATGCCCATCTATCAACACAAACATCACTGTTTCGCCGTTCTTTCTTAACTCCTCGGCTTTCTCAGGAAAACCGCCAGGATTCACTCGCAGCTCTTCCAGCAGCTTCCGGTTACCCACAGCCACTACTATTCCGTTGATGGTTCCCTTTACCCCTTTCCCAGTGATAGATTCAAAACTTTTAACTCGCTCCAATTTCAGATTCTCTTCTTTAGCGGCCTTAACGATAGCTGCTCCCAGAGGATGTTCACTGGCCTGCTCAAGACTGGCAACAGTCCGGAGTAACCCGTCTTGCGTATGCTGACCTTCCCCTTCAATTGTTACCAAACGCGGCTTCCCCTCTGTCAGCGTGCCTGTTTTATCAACCACGAGAGTATCCACCTTTTCCATGGTTTCCAGAGCTTCAGCATTCTTAATCAAGACACCGGTCATGGCACCACGTCCAGTTCCTACCATGATGGACATGGGTGTTGCCAATCCAAGCGCGCAAGGACAAGCAATAATAAGAACAGCAACGGCATTGAGCAAAGCAAAGGCCATGCGCGGTTCTGGTCCCGCCAGGCTCCACACGATGAAAGTAAGGATGCTGATAATGACCACTGCGGGGACAAAATAGGATGCTACCCTGTCAGCAAGACTCTGAATGGGAGCACGGCTGCGCTGAGCCTCACTCACCATCTTGACGATTTGAGCAAGCAATGTATCGCTGCCAACCCGTTCCGCCTTCATAAGGAAGGAACCTGTCTCATTCACGGTAGCCCCCGTCACATTGTCACCAGCAGCTTTCATTACCGGTATGGCTTCCCCTGTTACCATGGATTCATCAACAGAACTGGTACCCTCGACCACAATCCCGTCAACGGGTACTTTCTCACCCGGACGTACTCGTAGCCGGTCACCGGGTTTTACGTGCTCAAGAGGGATGTCCTCTTCTGTGTCATCATCCCGGACTATACGCGCTGTTTTGGGAGCAAGTCCCAGTAAAGCCTTGATGGCGCTGCTCGTCTTATCCCGGGCCCTCAACTCCAGAACCTGACCCAGCAGCACCAGAGTTATGATTACTGCTGCAGCTTCAAAGTAGACAGCCACTTCTCCTTCAACTCTTCTGAAGGCAGCAGGAAATATCCTCGGGAAAAATGTGGCCACGACACTGAAAATATAGGCCACACCTGTGCCAGTGGCGATAAGGGTAAACATATTCAGACTTCGATTGACTATTGAGTTCCAACCGCGTACAAAGAACAGCTTCCCTCCCCATAGGACAACGGGCGTAGCGAGAAGCAATTGAACCCATTTCCCTAATGAGGGAGGCAGAAGAGCTCTTCCGAAGAACATCTCGGTCATCACAAAAATCAGAAGAGGAAAAGTAAGGATTAAACTGGTCCAGAACCGGCGGTTCATGTCCACCAGCTCGGGATTAACTTCTTCTTTCAGGGTAGCCGTCATCGGCTCCAGTGCCATTCCACAAATGGGACAATCTCCCGGTCCATCCTGAACCATTTCCGGATGCATGGGGCAGGTATATTGACCGGCGCCCTCCACCATTTCACCAACCATCTCATGCGGTTTCTCTTCGTCAATACCAACAAATAGCTCTGGATTCGATTTGAACTTCTCCAAACAGTGGGCCGAACAGAAGTAGTACGTTTCCGCCTCATAAGTGTAAGAACCGGCAGCAGACTCCAGAGCCACCGTCATACCACACACTGGATCTACATTAGATTTCCTATCATCTTCACTGGGAGGAATGTCTGTTGCCTGTTCCAGCAGATCGGAGTCTGACGATTCGGTACTCTCCTTTACAAACTTTTCTGGTTCCTTCTCGAAAAGTTCAAGACAGTGCTGGGAGCAGAAACCGTATCGGACTCCTTGCCATTCTACAACACCTGCGGCCGTTTCTTCCTCCACGGACATACTACACACTGGATCTTTCATGATTAGCTCCTACTGTTCGTTAGTTTGATTCGTTCATGACATTGTGACTACCGATTCAAATATGTATTTCCATTTCTATAAGAAGGCTTTGCAAAATCTTATGTGTGAAGAAAAAAGAAGAAAAATTTGCCTGCCTGTTCGGAGTGGAACGCAGACAGGTCTGATTAAGACGGCCTGCCCGACAATGCCCGCCCGGCCCTGCCGTTCGGACGGGCCATTCAGGCGGGAAAATGCAGTCAATAGCAACGCTATGGACGAGTTTTCCAACGAAAAGTCCGCAGGATCTACGAAGGAGGCTGTACGGAGGACACTGTGTGTGCCCTGTGGACAGGCGAATTTTACTCTTTTTTAATTTGTGCAGTAGGTTTTTCAAAGCCTTCTATAACATCAAATCTATGCCTATCACGGGAATGAAAGGAAACACAGTGAAGTTCCTCTTGCTGGAGAAATCCTCACTCCAGACATAGTAGGCAACGTTGTCCCGATCATACGTATTGATTGTCTCCAAATAGACAGTTAGTCCCCCGAGTATCTGCGGAAAGTATCGTGCCACACGGATGTCAAGCCGATGATAGGGGGGATATCGTGAAGAGTTTCTTTCTCCAACAACTGGAAAAAATCTTTGAGCTTCAGTGTTGTACCAGCTCCCTTCTGCGGGAGTGTAGGGTCTTCCGGTTGCGTAGCGGAACCGCAGACTCAGTTTCCACTTCTTTGACGGGCGATACTGTCCTACAGCTGTAACCATATAGGTTTGATCATAGTCAAATAGTGTCACCTCCTCGGCCGTCTGCTCCTTTCTTTTGGCAATAGAGTAGGTCACGGAGCCCCAGCCGATGAAACTATCTCCGCTCTTTCTCTGAACGTAAAGTTCATAACCGGTTGCACTACCTTCTCCTTCACTGGCGAAGTTCCCCACGGAATCGATTGTCATCAAGTTGGAAAGCTGTTTCCGATAGCCTTCAAGACTCCAGAAATCGCCTGATGAGAAAGTCCCAGAAATACCTATTCCCCATGCACGCGATTGCCTTGATCGAAGCTGGATGTTTTTCTTTAGTTCATATGCTGGAGGGCTCTGTGTATACAAACCATAGTTGGCTGAAAGCTGGACAGTCTCTGTCGGAGTGACAACCAGATTCAGCCTAGGTGACAGGGTGGTTTCTGAACTGATAATAATATGGTCTCCCCTAACGCCCAGGTTCAATGAAATCTTGTCGTTAACTCTCCATGTATCGTCCGTATAGAGTGCAAGTTTAGTGGTATTGCCGTTTGATTCAAAGGCAAGCGGCTCAAAATTGTAGGCCAGATCCAAAGGCAAGTTGATTCTCATTTCACCTCGATCCTGCACCAGCCACATACCGAGATGAAACTCGTGAACACCTCTACGAATAGCGATATCCTCTTTAATCGCCACCTCCCCTTTCCTGGTATTCTCAGTACCTATGTCATCAGCGTGGCTGGCTCTGTTGCTTCCTTCGCTCCAATAGATGTTTAGATCAGATGCAAAGTTCTCTGAAAAAAGTGATCGCAGTCTCATCGCCGCAGTCCAGCTTTCACTTGACCAGTTATGCATTCCTTCCCAGTGAGGCTCGTCAAACTCGCCAGACATCTCTTCACGCGAGTATAGAAGATTTATTGACAGTCGATGTCTATCCGCGAGAAAAACATCAGTCCGGGAATTCACATCATAGAAAAAGGGCAGGAGATCGTATTTACCACCAAATCCTGATTCATTGAGAAGAAGATCAAAATAGCTGCGGCGAACGCTCAGGATAGTAGCAGCTGTGCTTGAAATGGGCGCTTCGACCATTCCAGACAAATCAGACATGCTCAAGGAAATCTCGGCTCTTGTTCTTTCACGATTTGCCTCCCGGTTCTCGATTATCATTACTGACGAAAGACGATCTCCGTATCGAGCAGGAAACCATCCTGAATAGAACTCTACATTCTCAACAAGAGCAGAATTGAAAATTGAGTAAAACCCGCCACCGATAAAATCAAAATGGAACGGGTTTGGAATTGTGGCGCCATCGTAGACTATGAGGTTCTCTTCAGGCCTCCCGCCTCTTACAAATAGCTTCGAATCGTCCCCACCCGAAGAGACCCCGGGAAGCGTCTGCAGCACCAGAAAGATGTCCTGCGCGGCCCCTGGAGCTTCCTGAATCATACGGGTTGTCAATCGAGCCGTGATACCAGAAGGGTCGAACCCCTCCTCTTTGGGCGTCACTAAGATCGCATCCATTTCAACCGCTACTTGGTTCAACTCGATATTAATAATCTGCTCTTCCCTCGCTTCTACTACTATGATTTTTCTTGTTACCTCTTTGTATCCGATATGTCGGAAGACAATTTGATAGTCTCCGGGAGATAGAACCTCCAACCGATACATTCCCAGTGAATCGGTGATATCACCCTCCTCGGTGCCTTCCAGCCAGACTTGCACTCCAGTCAATGGGCCTTCGCTGCTATTAACAGTGCCCACGATAGATCCTGATGGGAAGCCCTCCTGTCCAAATCCGAGGCTTACAATAAGAGACAAGACAGTGATGATCTGAAATGACCGGGGAGCAAACGGGTGAACTGTCCTGTAGAAGAACCTGTGTGACCTCTTATTGTCTATCCTCTTCATTTCCTGCCCATCATCAATGGACGTGCTCGGAACCGTTGGGGTGTATGTGAGTTTCCTGCTTTTCCTGCCCCTCGGCTTCCCCCTGGTCTTCACTATTCTCACTTGATGAAATCCCACTTTTCACGCCTACTCCATACCGATAGACCAATTGACCGCCCAGGTCTGTCCCCACGACCATGATTCCAGTTGTGACAATCAGCAAGAATAGCCGGTATATCCCAGTCTGACACTTCTTGACGATAAGATGTACCAATGTCCCGAGGACAAGGATTGATGTGTACCAGACCATCACATCCCTGTGAGTATGGACAAACTCATGACCCGGCGTTTCATGCCCAAGTAACTCAGTCGTCCAGTATCCAGTTGCCACACTGACAAGAGCGCTTACAGCCGACAGGTATAGCAGCAGCACTGGGGCTTTTTTCAAGCCGTCAGGGAGACCTCTCAGTTGCTCCCATACCTGGCTCAACAGAGCCAACAAGGTCAACACGATGGGAAAATGCACAACAAGCGGATGTATTCCTTCTAATGCATTCAATCCTTCAAACATGTTTTCCCCTCCTCTTTAAAGCGGCGCAAGTTGCTCCGTGGACTAACAGTTTGCCAGGTTTCACCTCTTCTTCTCATGGAATCGATCCTTTATTCTTCATAATCAACTTCGCCTAAATCCGGAACTATCATACCAAATTTCAGTCGAGAGAATAAGTCTAAATCCCTTTCAGACAGCTCTGAAGCAACAAGATTTAATGACCTCATCATTTCATTCCTGCAATTGTATATGTTGAGCAAATTGTTTCATCGTTTGTTCATTCTCGAAATAGTGCACCACTCCATTGGGGAGCGCACCAATGACAGCCGTCGCTTTGTCCACAACATTTCCGGTAACGGGATCGACTGCAATCCTGCTTTTGGGATCCTTCTGGAGTGTAGCCTGACATCCCTCACAACATCCGTAATAGGTCTTGCCCTCAACAACTGCGGGTAAGAGTTCTTTGTCAAAAACGCGATTGACGCCCATACCCATACAGACATGATCAGCTGCCACACGTACAATTGGCTGCTGGCCAAGATTCTTGGGCTGTGGATTCTCCGCTGTTCCTTGAGCATGTAAAACAACTCCAAGGATGAACAGACCCAATGTAATTGTAATTGCTGTATTCGGTTTTTTATTATTCATCATTTCCTCCATTTATCAATAACTGATGTCTCAAATCCCGCCGCAGAACCCACAGATACTGTCATTCCACACACTGGATCTTTTAGTTAATCTTTCTCATTATTTATTCACTATTTTGATTTCGACTTTCTCATGTTCTCTAATAATCCCGTGAAAGTTTTCAGGTTATCTTTGATACAAAGACTTTACCCTCATTAATGTCTACCTTGAACCATTCTAATGGACGAGGAGGTGGTCCAGCAATGTTTATGCCTTTCAAATCATAATGTCCGTTATGACAGGCACACCAAATATGCAGAAAATCCTCACGATATTGTACGGTACAATCAAGGTGCGTACAGACAGCAGTAAACGCTCTGTATTCCCCTTTCTTTGTACGAATCAAGATAGCCGGTTTTCTTCCGAACCGGATAATTTTACTACTATTTGGTTTTAATTCGTTGGCAGTTCCAGCAACAACGCTTGTGGGAACTGGTTCTGCATTTTCAGGCGGAATTAAAAAACGAAAAATTGGGTAGATAATTGACGCAGTAAAACTTAAGATACCCCCAGTGAGAAGATAGTTAAGGAACAACCGACGGCGATAACCGTCATGAGATTCAACTGAGTTGCTTTCCTTCATTTCAGTTCCGGTTTTTTTCATGTGTAGAATCTATGGGAAAAAAACCCATCCATTCCAACTTCACTCTCTTTCCTCACGTAACATTTCCCAACCTTACGAACCATCATTATGCAGACGGTGACCACACTGACTGCAAAAGCTGTCCTCTGACATGACCGGAGCTTCACAGTGAGGACAGTCAAGCGTCCCCCCGCTTTTTCCCTTCAGGCGGAGATCAGACAATTCCTTCTCAAACTTCTGTGGTGAACCATCGCCCTTCTCTAATGAGTGGATGTCCTTGAGCACACCTATGGCTTGACGACGATACCGGGCGTTTATTTCTGCAAAATCTTCGCCTCCTATTTTCCCCGTTTCGCAGTCGAATTCAAGCTCTTTGATTGAGGACACAAGATTGTCTCGGTACGTGTAAAGATCATCAAGGCGAACATTCTTAGATCCAGTGACACTTAACGAAACAGTCTTCTTTCTAAGAAATGGCAATGCCACATACAAGGCACTACCCAGGATGATTGACAACAATACAACCGTGTTCATAAGCTTTACTCCATCAATTGCTGATTAATGAAAAATTCCTTTGTAGAAAGCGTCTCAGAGTTTGTTCCATTTCTCTTCTCGATTCTCACCACAAATTTCAACCGGAAAAATCACGCAGAACCTCCTCCAGCTCTTCCTCGTACTCAAGGTCGGCGGCATCAACAGCATTTATCCCTGATCTTTCACTCTCCTCCTCTGGAGAACGTACCCACTTTCGCAAGGCGCTGATAATGCCAAAACCTGTAACAGTAATGGCGGCAAAAGGCAAAATCCATGCTGTGAGGTTAAATCCTCTTTTCGATGGTGCGGCAAGAATGCGCTCACCATAACGTGTGACAAAACTGGCCAAGACTTCCTTCTGACCCATATTTCTGTCAATCAATCGTTTTGCCTCTTGGGTTAGATTTTCCGCAGAGTCACAGGCCATCGCCCCTTGACAGGCTTCAACGGTCATGTTGCATTCGCACAGACAGGTAAGACTTTTCTTGATCTCTCCCAGAGTAACTTCTGACTCTGTTAACAAAGGGGTCATAAACAACAAAAGTATTATCATGGTCTTGTTCAGCAGCAAATTTCGATTAAGCATATTGTATCTCCTCCACTTCTTGGCGTCTTACACTTCGAGCGTGGAAAGATCTTCTCTTACGGTTCACCCTGTCAGGTCCGACAGCTATGAGTGTACCGACAATCATGACGGTTCCACCTATCCAAATCCATGCAACAAGAGGAACAACAAGAGCCTTTACCGTAGCCCGTTGTTGGTCATCCCATCCGGCGAGAATAAGGTAAAGGTCCTCTTTCAATGTCTGCCGGATATCCACTTCTGAGACCGGCTCTTGGTTGCGATGTATTTGTTTTGCTGGAAACATAGTGTCTACCGTCTCTCCGGCTTTATCTACATGCAGCTTAGCGGCAACGATTTGCGCGTGTTCTGTGGATTGGTCCACAAGACCTTGATATTGCAGGGAAAAATCGGCAATTTTTATCGACTCTCCCTGATCCAGTACAGCTGTCTGTTCCTGCTGAAAAGCACTGGAGCCAGTGATGCCGACAAAAATCATGACCACACCAAGGTGGACGATATAGCCGCCATATCGCTGTTTGTTCCGTACAGTCAAATCCCACATGCCCTGAACTAAGTTCACATCTTTTATTCGGGCACGAGCCTTACCTCCACGATAGAATTCCAAACCAATTGTTGTCAGTACGAATACCGAAAGCGCAAATGACATAATTGAATAGAAGGAACGCAGACCAAACAGGAGAAGGACAACCCCAGTAAGTAGAAAGCCAGACAAAGGAATCACAAAGCTGCGGCGCAGGTTACGTTTCGACACTTTTCGCCAAGCTATCAGGGGACAAATACCGGTGAGTGCCAAGAGCGCCAGACCTAACGGCAAGTTCACCTGATTGTAGTATGGCGGACCAACAGTAATTTTTGTACTGCGTACAGCTTCGGAAATGAACGGAAAGATCGTGCCCCAGAAAACAGCGAAGGCAATGCCTACAAGGATCAGATTATTGAAGAGAAAGCTGGACTCGCGGGAAAGGAATGCATCCAGATGATTGTCGCTTTGTAGATTTGGCCGACGCAGCCACAAAAGACCCAGCGAGATAACCAGGATCACACTGAGGAAAATCAAAAACAGAGGGCCGAGATTTGAAACTCCGAATGAATGAACCGAACCGATGATCCCGCTGCGGGTGATAAATGTTCCGAATATGGTAAGGCTAAATGTGATAACAATGAGCACAAGATTCCATACTTTCAGCATGCCACGCTTTTCTTGAATTATCACCGAATGCAGGAACGCCGTACCAGTTAACCACGGCATCAGCGAAGCGTTCTCTACTGGATCCCATGCCCAATAACCGCCCCACCCCAATTCAACATAAGCCCACTTTGCACCAAACAAGATACCTATTGTAAGAAAGAGCCAAGAAAACAGTGTCCACCGACGGGTTGTGCGAATCCATTGTGCGTCAAGCCTTTTGCTGATCAATGCAGCAATTGCGAAGGCGAAGGGGACGGTAAAACCGACGTAACCCAGAAAAAGTGTTGGCGGATGAATGACCATACCAGAGTTTTGCAGCATGGGATTGAGACCGTTCCCATCGGCCACTGACTGCGGCAGGAGCTCAAACGGACTTGTAGCGTACACCATCAGTCCAAAGAAAAAGAAAGCAGTGAAAAGGAGGGTACCGAGAACATACGGCATCAGGTCCCGGTTTTTCTGACGATTCTGCCAGACAATTATCGCCGAAAACAGACAGAGAAGCCAAGTCCACAGCAAGAGCGATCCTGCCTGCCCAGCCCATAGGGCGGAGATGGTGTAAAACATTGGCAGAGTTCGGCTGGAATAAGATGCAACGTATTTCAGTGAGAAATCACGAGTCACAAAAGCAGACAATAGCACCACAATCAACAAAGTTGACAGCGCAAACAAGGCAAGAGCACTGCGCTCAGCACTGGCCAGCAATTTCTCTCTGCGCCACTGGCCGCTCATGAAGGCGGCCCAAGTCGCATAACCAGCAAGAATGAATGAGAAAAGTATAAGGCTATCCGAAATCTGTACCATTTTCAACTCCTTTTCTATCGACCAGTCACGACGATTCTTATTAGGCTTCGCCCGGCATCACTGATGCCATGCTTATGTTCTTGAAAGCAAAGTGTCACCTTCTTCATAGAATGACTAACTTCGTGCCATTTCAGGTTGTAGAATCTGCTCTCCCGATTCACCTGTCCGTATCTTTACAGCACGGCTTACCTCCGATATGAAAATAACACCATCTCCTCTCTCTCCGGAGTACGCTTCAGATCGCATAACCTCTACAATTCTATCGGCATCTTCGTCAGCACAAATGATTTCGATCTTGGCTACATCAGAGTACTTCTCAACACACTCAATTGAGTATTTGTAGTGATCCGGATCTATCATCGTTTTACCTAAAGCCATGACATCAATAACCGTCAGATTCTCAGCACCGATTTTATGAAGAGCTTGGATAACTCTCTCAACGGCTGAGCATCGGATGTAGGCCTTAATCTCTTTCATTCTTCTCCTCCTTCTAATCGCTTTTTTACCTCCACAGATTTCCACAGGAAATAGATGGTAGGGATGACCAGCAAGGTAAGGAGCGTAGATGTCACCATCCCTCCCACCATTGGCGCTGCGATACGTTTCATCACTTGAGAACCGGTACCATGTCCCCAGAGGATAGGCAAAAGTCCTGCCATTATTGCCGTCACTGTCATCATCTTGGGTCTCACCCTGTCTACTGCCCCTTCCATAACTGCATCATAAAGATCCTTCAGCGTGTTCATCGTTCCTCGATTTTTTCTCGCCGCGAAAGCGTGATCTAAATAAATTAGCATAACTACACCTGTTTCAGCAGCCACTCCAGCCAGTGCAATAAATCCCACACCAACCGCCACACTCATATTATAGCCCAACAAATACATGAACCACAATCCGCCAACAAGAGAAAAGGGGAGGGACAACATTACAATCACACTTTCCGTTACGTTCTTGAAATTGAAGAATAACAATAAGAAGATGATCACCAAAGTAACTGGCACTACTATCCTGAGTCTTTTCGCAGCACGCTCCATATACTCGTATTGACCACTCCAGACGATTGAATATCCTTCGGGCAACTTTAATTCCTCTTTTAACACTTTTTGAGCTCTTTTGACGTAGGTTCCTACATCAATCCCGGTAATGTCGACATAGATCCATCCTGTATTTCTGGCATTTTCGCTTTTGATAACCGGTGCGCCTTTTCGAACAAATATATCTGCCACCTGGCTGATGGGAATCTGCGCTCCTGTAGGAGTGGGAATAATAACCCTCTTCAGCTTGCTGATACTGTCCCGCAGTTCCCTGCTATAGCGAAGATTAATAGGGTATCTTTCAAGACCTTCAACAGTATAACTGATATTCATACCTCCCACTGCCGATTGAATAATATCCTGCACATCGCCGATAGTAAGACCGTACCGGGCAGCCTCTTCCCTGTTGATTTCGAAATCAAGAAAATTTCCACCCGTAACTTTGTCAGCAAAGGCGCTCAATGTTCCCGGCAATTTTTGAACAATCGCCTGAACCCTTGCTCCCAGAACATTTAAGGTATCAAGATTAGAGCCCATTAATTTTATACCCACAGGTGTTTTAATGCCTGTACTCAACATATCAATTCTTGTCTTTATAGGCATAGTCCATGCGTTGGTCAGACCCGGGAACTGGATGGCAGCGTTCAGTTCATTCACCAGTTCCTCCATAGTCACAGGGCGCTGCTCTGGCCATATCCATCTGAATGGGGCTGCCAGCCAGTCAGGCATCCAACCAGAATACCAGCGTGATGCCGTCTTGCGTTTTGGCCACTTGTCAATCTGTTTCAGAGTGATGGTGGTTTCGATCATGCTCAGAGGAGCAGGATCCGTGGCTGTCTCAGCCCGTCCAATTTTCCCGAATACACGTTCCACCTCTGGAAAAGTCTTGATGATCTTATCCGTTTGCTGCAGAAGTTCCCTTGCCTTCGTGATGGAAATACCCGGATCAGTTGTGGGCATATACAGCAGGTCGCCTTCGTTTAAGGGAGGCATAAACTCAGACCCAATATTTTTTAGCGGAATGATGGTAACCACAAGGGCTAATAACGCCATCGATAAAGTGGTTTTCCTGAACCGAAGAACAAACCGGATCATTGGTCGGTAAACATATATAAGAAAACGATTGATGGGGTTTCTCTGTTCGGGAAGTATCTTTCCCTTGATAAGGTAACCCATTAAAACGGGAACAATAGTGATAGCCAATAGAGCTGATGCACCCATAGCATAAGTTTTTGTAAATGCCAATGGACTGAAAAGGCGGCCTTCTTGAGCTTGCAGCGAAAAGACAGGAAGGAATGAAAAAGTGATAATCAGCAAAGAATAAAACAGTGCAGGCCCCACTTCTTTTGATGCATCAAGAATCAATTGCCAATGATCTTCTTCTCCCCTGCGACGTTCAATATGTTTATGAGCATTCTCTATCATGACGATTGCCGCATCCACCATAGCCCCAATTGCAATAGCTATGCCCCCTAAAGACATAATGTTGGCATTAATTCCCTGATACCGCATAACGAGAAAAGACATCAGTATTCCAACAGGTAAAGTAAAGATCGCCACAAATGCGCTGCGAAAGTGAAGAAGAAAAATGATGCAGACCAACGCTACAACAACACTTTCCTCAAGAAGTTTTTCTTTCAGGTTATCAATTGCCCGCTCAATAAGAAGAGAACGGTCATAAGCAGATAAGATTTTAACCCCTTCCGGCAAACCTGTCTTCAGATCATCAATTTTTTCCCGAACATTTTTTATGACTTCCAGTGCATTCTCACCATAACGCATCACGATCACACCACCCACAACTTCACCGAGACCATCGCGCTCAGCAAGACCTCGGCGTAACTCAGGTCCCAGATGGATGTTGGCAACGCTTCTTAACAGAATTGGAGTGCCATTCTTGTCAACGCCAAGTGGGACTTTTTTCAGGTCATCTATAGATTTGATATAGCCAAGTCCTCTCACCATAAATTCCGTTTCAGCCATCTCAATCAGCTTTCCACCCACATCATTGTTGCTTCGTTTGATAGCCATTTTGACTTTGTTTAAGGAAAGGTTATATGCCAATAGCTTGTTGGGATCCACTTCTACCTGGTACTGTTTGACATAACCACCGATGCTCGCAACTTCTGATACTCCAGGCACACTCATCAATTGATACCTTAAATACCAATCCTGAATAGAACGTAATTGCTGCAGGTCATGCTGGTCGCTCTCCACAGTGTACTCATAGACCCAGCCGACCCCGGTGGCGTCAGGACCTAGTTGCGGTGTGACTCCTTGAGGCAGCCGGCCGGAGACGAAATTGAGATACTCCAACACCCGGCTTCGAGCCCAATACATATCCGTACCGTCCTCGAAAATGATGTATACAAAAGACAAGCCAAAAAATGAATAACCTCGAACTACTTTGGCATATGGGACTGAGAGCATGGCGGTAGTGAGAGGATACGTCACCTGGTCTTCCACTACCTGAGGCGCCTGCCCTGGATACTTGGTAAGGATGATAACCTGTACATCACTCAAATCTGGAATGGCATCCAGAGGGGTAGTAGTCATGGCCATAAAACCGCCAAGAATCACAAATACTACGGCTAGAATAACTATAAATCGATTGTTTATGGACCATTCTATTATTTTCTCAATCATCAGACACTCCTGCTGCAAATATTCTTTTCTCTAATGTTTCCTGTCCTAATTGCTGCTAACCTCTTCGCTAGAATCGTAGGATAGCAGTCGCATTGTCATTTGGCTTCGACCAGTTCCATTCCGCAGACAGGGCAGTCTCCGGGCACTTCTTCTATGACATAGCTGTGTGCCGGCATGGGACAAGTGTAGAAAGTCTCGTCCTGATCAAAGTGCTCTCTCTTCTGCACCAACTGCATTCCGCAGTCCGGACACTTGCCCGGTTCGCTCATTCGTACGTAGGAATGAGATTCCATCGGGCAGGTATAATAGGCAAGCATGCTTTCTTCCAGATTCCCAAAGGACAGTGAAGCTTCCGTTTTCTTAGTCTTCATCATTTTATGTTCCTTTTCATGATTATCTGTTTCCTCGGTTTCGTGTTCTTTCATCTCTTCCAGTTCATGACTATGCTGGTGTTCTTCAGTAGGGGTTTCCTCATTTTGTTTTTCCTCTATACTTAGTTGTTCTGCTTCTGACCCTTTTATTTGAAGCATTTTCGCAATACTTTCCTGGAGCCTGCTTTCCGAATCAAGCAGGAACTGACCTGACGTAACAACAGATTCTCCTTCGGACAGACCGTCTTTCACATGATAGTATCCGTCTCCACTCTCAATTCCGATCGTAACATCTCTGGGGGCAAAACGCCCTTCCTCCAGTTCTACGAACACAAGATGTCGCTCGCCTGTAAAGAGCACAGCCTCCATAGGCACGGATACCACATCCTGAAGAGGAGACGTCTTGATTTCTACATTAGCGTACATCCCGGGTTTGAGATCCAAGTTTGGGTTAGGGAAGGCCAACCTGACCTTGATCGTTCGTGATTTTTCCTCAAGGTATGGATAAACGTATTGGACTTTGCCCGTGTACTCCTTCCCCGGGTCATAAGAAAGTGTCATTCTGGCTTCTTGACCAACCCTGACCCATGGGGTCTCATATTCATAGATATCGGCATACACCCATATCTCCGACAGGTCAGCAATGGTGTAAAGCATCATTGCCGGTTTCACTTCCATACCGTCTAGAGCATGTTTTTCCACGACAACTCCGTCAAAAGGTGATATCAGTGACATCGTCTTCTTTACCTGCCCCGTATTCCCCAGGCTCTGGATCTGCTCATCTGATATGTCGAAGTACTCCAATCGCCTTTTTGTTGAGGAAAGAATGCTTCTCACATTCTTGTTGGTCTTTCCTGAGAAGGAATCAGATGTACCCACAAGGTTCTTTAAAGCATCAAGATACTCTTCCTGGGCAGAGACCAATTGAGGACTGTAGATATCCAGAAGAGACTGGCCTTTCCTAACAGTTTGGCCTGTTATATTCACATGTGTTTTTTCAATCCAGCCGGAGAATTTCGTGTGAACATGGCCGACTGTTGATTCATCATAATCAAGATGACCAACTGTCCGGATCTTCTGCTGAAGGTCTCTCCTTTCTACAGTTGCCGCCCTTATCCCCATATTTTGCTGGACAGTCGGGTTGATCTTTACAGTGGCACCAAATGCTTCCTCTCCCTCGAAGACAGGAATCAGATCCATTCCCATTGGAGACTTACCGGGTTTGGGTGAAATGTAAGTCGGATCCATTGGGGCTCGCCAGTATAGAATCCTCCTTTCTCCCTGCTCATCAGCTGCCGAAGCCGATGTCGTGACCGCTGAGGGACTGCCGCCAAGAGGCGTAAGCTTCATCCCGCATATGGGACAGTTCCCCGGACCTTCCTGTATGACATTCGGGTGCATACCACAACTGTACAGCTGTCTCTCTTCCTCTTGAACCTGTAATCCAGCCTCTGTTTCCTTGTCCTGACTGCACCCTGTCAGGAGAATCACACCGAGAGCAATCACGGGAACAGTTCTGAATATGAATAGTTTCATAAACCTCATTTTTCTACTCCTTATCTATCTGAATCAAACCTGCTGCCCGCAGCAGGGCAGCGCTTACAATAGTACTCTTCGCCTTGGTTTTCTCAAAACCGAGCTTGACCCTAACGGCCATACGTTCACTGTCAAGCACATCAAGAAAACTGATCTTTCCCGTTTCGTAGGCAGCAAAGGCGGATGACAACATCTGTTCAGATTCCCGAATTAACTTAGAATCGTAAAGTTGGTAGGTCTGTTCAATTTCTTCAAGTTCCTTCTTTGTGGAGAGGATGTCGTCTTCAACCCTATTCCAAGTTGCCTCAATTGCCTCATCTCTCGCTTTTACCATTAACTCTGTGGACCGAACCCTGGCTTTGTTACGGTTAAACCACAGGGGAAGATTGAGACCTACTCTAAACCCAAATGCGTCCTTTCCTGTATTAGCTGATGACATCTCAGCGCTACCGATAGCTGTATAGGTAAGACCGACCAAAAGGTCAGGGTAGTTCTGCCGAACGGTAAGCTCATTCTGCAAGACAGCTATTTCCCTCTCCATCAGCACTTTAAGGTAGATAGGATTTGCACTCTTGGTGATCCTTGACCATTCCTCTGAGGGTCGATCCGGTACAACCACTTCCCAGGATTCCGGAAAAAGGCTCGGTGAAAACTCCCCGTCAAAAAGGGCTTTAAGTTCGTTCACAGCAGATTCAAGCTCACTTTCCAGATCATTGATCTGACTCTCAACAAGAGAAGACTCAATCTGCAGTTTCAAAATAGGATGTTGTGTAACACCTGTGCCTGTAGCATACTGGGTCAGAGCAACAGAACGGAAGGATTCAAGTTCCGTACTGTATTCGTTCAGGATTCTCAGGGAGTTAATAAGCTTCAAGTATGTTGCCCACGCTTTCCTCATTTTAAATGCGGTTGTTACCTTTATATCATTCAGGTTGTATCCTGCTATGTCAGCCTTCAGCACTGCTATTTTTCTCTTTCGATTCAGTTTACCCCACAGGGGGAACTTCTGTCCCAGCATCATTTGAGCTTCCATAGGACCGTTCTTTGTTTCGATTTTTTCTAAGAACAGTGATCCATCAATCATAGGATCAGGGAGCACACCCGCTGCCTTAATGGCTTCGAGGGCAGACTTGTAGGTTTCTTCGGCCGCCCGAATTTCGCGGTTGTTTTCGAACAATACCTTAATCTGATTCCCCATTTGCTGGGGTAATACAGCTGAAGTACTAATTATGACTACTAATAGCGATTTCGAGAGTGATTTCATGACCTTTCCTTTTAGTTATCGGTTTCACTCCAGGCTGCAGTGCCCAGAGTCAACTATGGAATCCACGCAGTTCCCGGATTACACCAGGAATTGAGTGTGAGGAAAGGTCTAAATTATAAGTGGGAAGAGGAAGGAGGGAGGTGGTTCTGCCTCTGGTTCTTGCGCTGGGTAATTCCCATACACCGCTGCAGCGACAGGTACCCGGTGCACCACAGGCGTCCCATCCAGAGGCAGTTCTTTCAGCAGTTGATGTTTAGAAAGTGGTGCCGCAATCATCGGTACGAACACTACTGTCTCGCACTGAGTCATGGAAACAGGAGATTCTTTCTCGTCCATATCGCAGCAGGAAATTACCGGCTGGCAGCACGGCATGTCACACTCCACGGCAGGAATGAATGGAAAAACATTCACAGCTGCGGTGCAAATTAGAATAGTAAGTGTCAGTACCTGTTTCATTTTAATTAATCCATCTTACGCCCGGAATCGCCAAAGTTCCAAGGTTTTCGTGTAATCTTCTTTTACTCTACGATTATCAAGCACACTATCTGTCTGCGCTGTCGCTACGACAGATAGATGAGTGATAAATTCATTACGGACGGGTAGACGGTTTTGATATATTGTTTTTTGTATTTCGCCGCCTTGAGAAAATTCGACACTAGGTTTATGGTATCTTGAGGATCAGAATAAATTACTGTCTGAACCGACGATAGGAGGTGAGTTTAATTTATTCCCGAAAGATGTCGAAAAACCGTTGAATTTTCTCACAGCCTGCCCGACTACGTCATTCCCGTCCGAACGGCTTGGACGGGCGGACAGGCGGGCGGCTGTTTCTTTTGCTCCGTAGGAGCTCCTTTGGAGCAGCCGTTTTCTTTGCGCCAAAGAAAATGGCGAAAGAAGTTCTTTCAATCTGACAGGAGCAAGTCCACCTGTCAGGTTTTTCATACAAAGTTCCAAGGTTTTCGTGCAATTCATCTACGTATTGTATTTTCAAACCCTAGAATTGTGAAAATTCCAAAGATGATAGCATGGGCAAGTTCCACAAATCCATATCGAGATACCTTCAGTTTTGCCTTCGACTGCCACCGGAAAATTCCAGTCAATACTTTCGCTACCGATGGTAAATAAGCCATAAGGAAATACCAAGAATAGCCGCGAATGGCGGTAATCACCAGCAGGTATATTACTACAAGGATGGAATAAGTCAGGGCCGGAAGACCTGCCTGCAACTTACCAACGACATCGGGCTCTTCATACCTGGGTTGATGGCGAACCTTCAGTTTGATGTAGAATATGGAACCTGTGAAGTAGAGAAAATTCACCATCCATAGCACCCATCCCTGAGCATCCAGAGAGCCATGCTGAAAGAGATAGAGCACGGGAGCTGATGCTGTCAGTCCGGCCACACCTATGATCTCCCCCGGAACTGACATATGCTCTCGGTTGAGCGTCAGCCGCAGATGAAACAGCATAGTCACAGCCGCAATCCCGCCAAGGATCATTGCGCTCCATTGATGGGCAGAAAGAAAGAGATAACCGGCGATAGTGGCACCCGATCCCGCTAAAAGCAGCGCCCAGTTCAGACTCTGCCACTCTATGACTTGGCGGAACTTCTTCCGTCGCATGAAGCGGACTGCCGGCCGGTGCGACAGGAATATGAGTATGAAAGAGAGTATGAGGAACAGGGATGACCATCGCCACTCCCCCACAACCCAGGCCGCCATTGCTGCTGGTATCAGGAACATAGCCCATGCACCGTGCTGCTGAGGTGCAGGGAAGGGTCCGAAGTAAGATTTGGGAGTCATTAATTTGGTGAGTGTTTATTGGTAGATTGGTGAGCAGAAGAACGGTCCATCTACATTCCTGCCGTCATTACGATGGATAAATAACTGGTGGAGCGGTGGTCCTTCTACATTGTATTACGAAGGACAGGTTGGTTAATGGGTTTCGTGAGCGCACAGCGTCCTGCTAACAGCACCCTGTGATCCAAAGGGTCTCTGGAGGGAAATTCGAAATCCCTGCCTGACCGTCACGATAGTGGCAGGCAAGGTGCATTCCGCATTAAGAATTCTTCCACTGTTTTTCTTCGCCGCCGTCCTTCTGATTCTGGAAGCGAGTCGCGACGAAAAGAAAATCAGAGAGTCGGTTAATGAGTTTCAGATGAAGTTCAGACACATTTTCTGTCCTATTGAGGGTAACCAGATCCCGCTCCGCCCGCCGGCAAACGGTCCGGGCATGATTCAAAAGATCTGCTGCTTTCGAACCACCAGGAAGGATGAACTCCTCCAGCGGTGGCAGGGACTCATTCAACTCATCAATAGCGGACTCCAGAAACATTACATCGTCTTCTGAGACCAACCCCAGCTTTCTGTCAGGAGTGGCCAACTCGGCGCCTATGTTAAAAAGGGTATGCTGTACTTTATGCAGAGTAGATTCGATTTCTGCACAAATTCCCTCTGCCAAAACCACTCCAAGAGCAGAATTGGTCTCATCCAGGGAACCGAGAACAGCCATCCGGGGATGGTCTTTCGGCAAGCGCTCTCCGTTAGCCAGAGAGGTGGTACCATCGTCGCCAGTCTTTGTATATACCTTCGTAATTCGCATGCGCTAAGTTTAGTCAGATGGGAGATTATGTGCCATGGAAAAGTGAAGGTACAATAAAGGTGAATACAGTTTTATCCTCTAATAATATCGAGTAGGGCAATTTATTCCTTATAACCCGCCAGCTCCCGGGCAGACGGATCAACTGTATCGGTCCATTTCGGAAGCCAATAATGCGGAATAAGCTCATCATGCTCACCGAAAAACTGCTGATAGACTTTACGGTAAAAATAACTCTCCTTCAGAACAGGCCTACAATGGTTGATCTTTACCGATTCCCTGATGAATTCCTCATCGGAAATAATAGTGTCCACATAATTCTGGATTATCCTGTGCCACGATTTACTTGCACTGCTGACCCCATCAGAAAAGGCACATTTACGCCGCCAGAGTATATCATGTGGAAGTAAATCCTGCCTATCAAAGGCCTTACGCAAGAGATGCTTCTCTAGTCGTTTTTCTCCGTCGAACATTTTCAATTTCGCAGGGATGGAGAGATAGTATTTAACGAATGCTTTGTCCAGGAACGGCGTGCGGGCCTCCAGTCCGTTGGAGCTGATACTGCGATCAGAACGAAGAACGTCAAACAGATATAATTCCTTCACCAGCCGTTCACTCTCCTGCTGCAATGCATCTGCCGACGGGGCATTCTTCAGATACACATACCCACAACAGACCTCATCACTGCCGTCACCGTTGAAAACCACCTTACAGTCGGAATTTTCACGGATGAACCTGGAGACAAGATAGTTCCCCACACTGGCTCGAACAGTTGTTGTATCGTAGGACTCAATATTGTAAATCACCGTTTCAATTGCCTCTAGGAAATCCTCCTCTGTCACCTCGATATGATGATGAATTGTCCCAATATAATCTGCAGCCCTCTGGGCATATTCCAGATCAATGCTACCGGGCATTCCAATAGAATAGGTTTTAAGGGTATTACCATTACTATGCCGAGCAACCAGCGCTGTAATCAGGCTGGAGTCCAGTCCACCGGATAAAAGACAGCTAATCTCCCGTTCTGCCATCATTCGTTTTTCTACCGCACTTGATAATAACTCACAAATACGATCGCAAATTTCATCTTCTGTTCCAATAGCAGTTCCATCATTACTGTAATGAAAATAACGATGGAAAGAATCCCGCTCTTGGGAGCTCCACCAGCATCCAGGAGGAAAAGGTTGTATTGAATCACAAACCCCAACCATAGGCTTAGCTTCTGAGGTAATAAATAATTCCTCTCCCTTATTACCTATGAACCCTGGGCGAACACCCATGGGATCGCGGCCAGCATAAAAGGTTTTCGAAATATCATCATAGAGGACAAACATGAATACACCATCCAACTCTCTCACCGTTTGTTCAATTCCGAATTTTTTATAGAGAAAGAGAATGATCTCACAATCAGAACCTGTCTCCAGTATGAAGCCAAATTTATCAGCCAGTTCCAAATAATTGTAGATCTCACCGTTACAAATCAGTGTCAATGATGGATCTTGAGGATGCTGCATGGGCTGGTCTCCTGTTTCGGAAACTCCCATGATAGCGAGCCTGTGAAATGCAAAAATAGCGTTATTATTAAGTTCTGCTATGTGAGTGTTTTCAGGCCCCCTGTATTTGATTTTATAGGCATGATCTCTAAGCTCTTTCCACGACAGATTTCCTCCGAGATAGGCAAATATTCCGCACATTTTATTTTTGTCTCCTCTTCATGTTTACCTACAAAAAAAGCCCCCATGACTTTCGCCAGTGGGGGCTTTTTAATGGTTGTGTTATGGTTCTACACAGGTTCCCCCACGCCAAAATTATTGGCGTTATTGTTATTATTCAGGGTTGCTGTGTAGAATATCATTGACATTTCGGTCCCAATTTTATGTTAGAATTGTTCAGATGCAAACAAATTTTCCACCAGCTTAAATCGCTGCTATCACAGTAAAGTCAAGAAGAAATCCAGGTACAATCCCAAACAGGAGTACCACCGCAACCAGAAGTACAATTAGTCCCACAGTTAAAATACCGGTAGCTGGACGCAAGACTTCTACCTCCTCCCGCATGTACATATTCACCGTCAGCCTTAGATAGTAATAGACCGAAACCAACGTATTAAGTACAGCAATGATTACCAGCCAGATGTATCCTTTCGCCACTACAGCGGAAAAGAGTCCGTACTTGGCGGCGAACCCGGCCGTAGGCGGAAAACCTGCCAGCGAGATCATGAAGAGAGCCATAGCTGCTGAGAGCCACGGGTGCCTGGAGGCAAGTCCCCGGTAGTCCTCGAATGCTACACCCTGTTCCTCCCTCTCTGCCACGGCAATGATAGCAAAGGCACCCAGGTTCATGGCGGAATAAATCGCCAGATAAAAGAGTATTGCTCTCACGCTGATGCTGTCCAGCACCAGCACTCCCATTGCTAAATATCCGGCGTGGGAGATACTGGAAAAGGCTAACATCCGTTTCACATTGGACTGAACCAGTGCAGAGATGTTACCTACAGTCATGGTCAGTGCGGCCAAGATCCAGAGTAGAATCTGCCATTCGTCATGAAGCTCAGGGAAAGCCGTCATAAAAACCTTTAGCAGGGCTCCGAAGCCGGCCGCCTTGGGCGCTGTGCAGAGAAATGCTGTCACCGTTGTGGGTGCTCCCTGATATACATCCGGCGACCACATGTGGAACGGCGCTAGAGCTACCTTAAAGGCAAATCCGATGAGCAGTAAGCCAATTCCAAGGGAGAGAAATACATCGGATAGAATAGCTCCCGAACTGATAGCCGAGGCAATTCCATCAAAGTTCGTTGTCCCCGTAGCTCCGTAGGTCAAGGCGGCGCCAAAGAGGAAGAATCCGGTGGCGAAAGCGCCCAGCAGGAGGTACTTCAACCCGGACTCGTTGCTGTAGAGATTGTGCCGCAGGAAGCCCACCAGCACATAGAGCGACAGGGAAAGAAGCTCCAGTCCAAGGAAAACAATCACCAAGTCGTTAGCTTGAGTCATGAGCATCATCCCGATAACGGCGAAAAGTATGAGAGCCGGATATTCCCCACGGGACTCACTCCCCTTCTTCTCCAGATATCCTTGTGATAGAATCAGCGTCGCTAATCCCACTGCCAGATAAAGGAAGTCGAGGAAAACGGAAAAACGGTTAAGCCGCAGCATTCCGCCAAATAGGACGCGTTCTTCACCTCCAGTCTGTACCAGAGCGCCCCCAGCCAGAACGATACCAATTGCCGCTACGAGCAACATTATCCCTGGGCGACTCAGTCTCGCCATTTCCAGCGTCAGCACAAACAGTGCGGTTACCGTCAGGATTATTTCCGGAGCGATACCGGCGAGATCAGCGGATGTGAAGTATTGACTGAAGTCCATAATCTCACGCAAAGAATATCAGTGATACCAAAATGAAGATAGGAATCAGGATAGGGATGGAGTAACGCAGCATGAAACCGAAGAAGCTGGGCATTTTGATTCCGCTCTGCTCGGCGATAGACTTCACCATGAAGTTGGGAGCGTTGCCGATGTAAGTATTTGCTCCCATGAAAACAGCTCCGGCAGAAATGGCCAACAGTGTGTTGTGATGAGTTGTCATAAGCTCTACAGCATTACCGCCTGCCGTGTTGAAGAATACCAGATAAGTTGGTGCATTGTCGAGGAAACTGGAGAGAATTCCTGTAGCCCAGAAATACATATAATTGACTGGGTTACCACCAGATGAGACCGATTCGATGACACTCTTCAGGGCTCCCTGCTCACCTGCCCGGAGGATGGCAATGGCAGGGATAATAGTGACAAAAATACCGGCAAACAACTTGCCCACTTCTTGGATTGGGAACCAGGAGAAATCATTGTCTTCCCGGATTTTCATTGACGTCAGTTTCCAGCTTGCATAAGCCAGAGTTAGCAATAGTAAGTCCCTGGCCAGGTTTTGCAGTTCCATCTCAAGTTTGAATGTGTGTCCATTATGTATCAGGTGATAAAGTGGTATCGTAATCCCCGGCCGCCAGAATCCGCTTAGCAGTACTGAACCGATGACACCTAGAAGCAGAAGAAAGTTGAATGAACCCTCAATGCCCAGTTTCTTCTCGTCGGGAGTGATTATCTGATCAGGAACTACCTCTTTCTTGAAGAAATAGGAATCGAGAAAATAGAAAATGAAAATCAGCAGCGTTACCACAAATATCATTGGGACCAACATGGCGCCGGTTGTCCAGAAGAAATCGACCCCTTTTAAAAAACCAAGAAAAAGGGGCGGGTCTCCTAACGGAGTAAGGGAACCGCCAATATTGGCCACAAGGAAGATGAAAAAGACTATTACGTGAACCTTGTGCTTCCGCTGAGCATTGGCCCTCAACAGCGGCCGAATCATCAGCATGGCAGCGCCTGTTGTCCCCATCCAGCTTGCCAGGACTGTCCCCACAAAGATAATACCGGTATTCAATATGGGAGTCCCGACCAAGGTACCGGTGAGACGGATCCCGCCGGAAATAGTAAAGAGAGCCAGCAGCAGAATAATGAAGGGGAAATATTCCAAGAACATCGTGTGGAACAGTTCATAAGTAACGATTCCAAAACCAAACTCGATCAGCATGGGAATAATCAATACCAATGCCCATAAAGTCGACACCTTCCCAAAGTTGTGATGCCAAAACTGGGGTGCTACCAGAGGGAAAATAGCGATAGAGAGGAGAATCCCAGCAAAGGGAAAAGCCCAGGGCAATCCTAATTCTTCTCCGGGAAGTGGAGAATGGTGCACATTCTCTTCTACATAAGACTGCTCATGTTGATCGATCTGAGAATCATGATGTTCTTCCTCCGCCCAACTGAGAGCGGGGACTATGGATATAATCAGTAATACCAGGATCAGTCTCTTCACTCAAGTACCTCCCCGAAGTCATCTTCAAAATAGGCCATTGGAGTTATTTCAGACTCCACCATTGCTTCTCTGTACTTATTAACCAGTTTATCTACGGATGGCTCTATCCTGTCGAGGAACGGTTTGGGATAGACACCCAGCCACACCATCATCACAATCATGGGAACGACAGCCAGCCACTCACGACGGATGAGATCACTTAGCCCACTGTTTTCTTCTTCTAATGGTCCGAAGAAAACGCGCTCCACCATCCAGAGCAGATAGACCGCTGCCAGGATAACACCCAAAGCAGAGATAACTACTGCAGCCGGATGAGGCTCATACGAACCGGACAATATGAGAAATTCTCCTACGAAGCTGTTCAGACCCGGCAGACCCACAGACGCCAGTACTACAATCATGAACAATGCAGAATAATGAGGCAGTGATCGTGCCAGTCCGCCGAAATCGGTAATCATCCGTGTATGTCGTCGCTCATAAAGCATTCCCACCAACAAAAAGAGAGCTCCCGTAGCCAAACCGTGGTTTACCATCTGAATGACGCTGCCGGTTACACTGCGCGATGTGAGTGCAAAGATGCCCAGCACCACGAAGCCCAGATGACTTACACTGGAAAATGCAACCAGCCGCTTCACGTCGGGCTGTACCAGCGCCATGAGGGCTCCGTAGATAATTCCCACAACCGCCAGAGCAATAATCAGCGGGATAAACTCCTCCATTCCCAGCGGGAAGAGCGGTACACAGAAGCGGAGGAAACCGTACCCGCCCATCTTCAGCAGAACCCCGGCCAGAATTATGGAGCCGGCTGTAGGCGCTTCAGTGTGAGCGTCGGGCAGCCACGTGTGGAACGGGAAGAGGGGAATCTTGATGGCGAAGCTGAGGGCGAAAGCCAGGAAGAGCCAATACTGAGTTCCCGACGAGAGAATCAGACGACTGATGTCTTCGTAGGCCAGGGAAGCCGCCCCCAGCTGCGCCGAAGTTTGACTGTAGAGATAGATAATGCCTACCAGCATCAAGAGGGATCCCACCATTGTAAACAAAACAAACTTGATGGCAGCATAAATACGATTGCCGGAACCCCAGACACCGATGAGGAAGTACATGGGAATCAGCATCGCCTCCCAGAAAATGTAGAAGAAGAACAAGTCGAGAGATGCAAAAACACCTACCATAGCGCTCTCCATAACCAATAGCGATACCATGAAACCGGTGACACTTTTCTCCACTGACTTCCATGATGCAAGGACAGAAATGGGCATGAGGAATGTGGTAAGCAGAATCAGGAAGAGGGAAATACCATCCACACCGACAAAGTAGCTAACCCCCCAAGCAGGAATCCACGAAACCTGTTCTTCGAACTGAAAGGCAGCAGTTGCCTTGAAGCCGGTGAATAGAATCAGCGACAGGAGAAACTCCAATAATGTGATAAATAGCGCTCCTCTCCTGACTAAACCGTTACCGAAAGATTGTATCGCAACGAGTAGTCCCACACCCACCAGAGGCAGTAGAATCAGCACGGTGAGAATATGTTCGTTCAACCAGTTCATTTCAGATAGATGTAGAATATGATTAGAATCACGCCCAGGAATATGACGGCAGCATAGTTCTGTATCACGCCGGTCTGCACTCGGCGAATGATGCCGCTGATCCTCAAAGCCGTTGATCCCAATCCGTTCACAATACCGTCAATAATGCGGATGTCAATTCCTTTCCATAGCGATTCGCTCCCCCGCCGGATGGGCTGTACTAAGGCTGCATTGTAAATCTCGTCCACGTAGTATTTCTTCGCTATCAGGCGCTGCAACCCCTTAGGCACCACATCCACCTTCCCGGTTCCGTATCGACGGAATGCAAAATAGAGTCCCGCCAGAGCGCTGGCGATGGAAAGAGCTATGGCAGCAAGCTCCGACAGGAGCAAGTTAGGCGGATGGTGCCCAACGGCATCGTGAACTGTTTCAGAGAGAAAACGGTGGAAACTGTTTTCTCCACCCAGCACTTCGGGGATTCCTATCCAGCCGCCTGCCACAGAAAAAACAGCCAGAATGATCAACGGTACTGTCATTACTGGCGGAGACTCGTGTGGAATTACATTCTTATGCCAGCGGCTGTTACCGTGGAAAGTCAGGAAAAAGAGCCGGAACATGTAGAATGCTGTCAGGATTGCGGTAAGCAGTCCCACAATGAAGATAAAATCGCCTCCACTCTGAGAACTGTAGGAGTGCCACAAAATTTCGTCTTTCGAGAAAAAGCCTGAAAGGAGCGGCAGTCCCGAAATAGCCGCCACACCGGCCAGCATGGTCCAGTACGTCTGCGGCATCTTGATCTTTAGTCCACCCATGCGCCGCATATCCTGCTCTCCGCTCATGCTGTGGATGACGCTTCCTGCGCCGAGGAATAGAAGTCCCTTAAAGAAGGCGTGAGTCATGAGGTGGAAGATGGCAGCGCCGTAAGCTCCCACACCTGCTGCAAGAAACATGTAGCCGAGCTGACTAATGGTAGAATACGCCAGAACTTTCTTGATGTCGTTCTCATAGATGGCCATAGTAGCAGCGAAGAAGGCGGTCAGTACACCAATCACAGCCACCACAGAGAGAGCTATCGTCGAAGCAGCAAACAGGACTCCCATACGGGCTACCAGATAGACACCGGCTGTCACCATTGTAGCAGCGTGAATGAGAGCGCTCACCGGCGTAGGACCGGCCATGGCGTCCGGCAGCCATACGAAAAGGGGAATCTGTGCAGATTTACCTACAGCACCGAGAAAAAGCAAAAGTGTAATCGCTGTCACCAGTCCAGTATCAAGACTGCCAATTGTCTCGGGTAGGAGTACATCACCAAAAGTCAGGGAACCTATATTAACCAAAATTAGAATCATCCCGAGAAGGAAGCCAAAATCGCCAATCCTGTTCACTACAAATGCCTTCTTCCCCGCCGCCGCCTTGGCTGGATCTTCAAACCAGTAACCGATGAGCAGATACGAGCAGAGTCCCACTCCTTCCCAGCCCAGGAATAGAAGCAGCAGGTTATCTGCCATAACAAGATTGAGCATCATGAAGATAAACAGGTTCAGGTAGGCAAAATAGCGTTGGATGCCGGGGTCACCTCTCATGTAGCCAATGGAATATACGTGAATGAGGAAACCCACTCCCGTAACCACCAGCACCATCACCAGCGAAAGAGCATCCAGTGTGTAGGCGACGGTGACATCGAAGGAACCGAGGGGCAGCCATGTAAACATCACCTGATGAAGCGGCTCGTGTTTCTCCATGTAGGCGTTAAGACTCAGCAAGCCTATGACAAAACTGACGCCAACCGTTGCGGACGCAATCACACCGGATAGCGATTCGCTCAGCTTCTTGCCGAGAAGCCCATTCAGCAGGAAGCCGGCGAAGGGGAGAAACGGTATGAGCCAGAGTGCGTTGTCCATCCTACCCTTTCATCAGGTTGATTTCATCAATATTCACGGTCTGCTTATTACGAAATAGCGCTACAATGATGGCCAATCCCACAGCCACTTCCGCAGCAGCCAGTGTCATCACCAGGAAGACAAAGACTTGTCCATCAACGCTATTGTAATAGCGGGAGAAGCCAACCAGCGCCAGGTTGACGGCATTCAGCATTAGCTCAATGGACATGAAAATCACTAGAGCATTCCGCCGGAAAAGGACGCCCAGAACTCCCACAGCAAAGAGGACGCCGCTCAGGACTATCACATGTTCAAGCGGGACGGCCATTACACTTTCCTCTTAGCCAGATAGACGGTTCCAATCAAAGCAACCAGCAGGAGCAGGGAAGCCGCTTCGAACGGCAAGAGATAGTCAGTAAACAGGGCTGTCCCGAGTGCTCTGGCTGAGCCTGATGTGGATATTCCATCAGCTTGATGAAGTTCGGAGGTACTGCCAACAATCAGCAGTAAAATTCCAAAGATGAAGAGAACAATCAAGAAAAGAGATGACACCCTTTGAAGCTGCATCAGCTTAGGCAGTGCCTCCTCTCGTGTCGTATTCAGCAGCATGATGACAAACAGGAACAGCACCATGATGGCACCGGCATAGACCAGCACCTCCAGCACTGCCAGAAAGTACGCTTCCAGAAGCAGGTACATCACGGCCAATGAGAAAAAGGTCAGCACCAGCAGAATGGCGCTGTATACCGCATTCCGGCTCAGCACTACCGCCAAAGCGGAAGCGAGCATGACGGCAGCGGCGATGTAGAATAGTATGCTGGGCATCATTCGTTTACGGGCTCGTGATGGTTATTTTGTCGTAACAATTTCATATTATGATCTTCTGTTAATTTCTGCTTAAACCTTTCAAAGCGACAGTGTACCCCTGTAGAATATGTTCTTCTGTCGCATTCCACGGGGTAAAAATACCGACGTTATAATCAAATAAACCCCCATAAATGGGGCTGTCTCCCAGACAGGACGCTTCAGCGTTCTTTCTTCGATTTTAGCCAGTCTACGTTCCACTACGAACAGGCAGGCGTGCTCGTTTACGGGCTCGCGGTGTAGCTCTTCATCTAATTATCCCTTTCTCCCCTACTCCTCATCTTCTCTGCTCCTAAGCTCCTCTACTCATCAGCATAGTAGTTACGGTCCTTCGTCATTTCATAAACTTCCAGCAAACCTTCCTTATCTATCCAGAATGACTCTCGAGTGTAATCGGCAAAATCATAGATTTCCGTCAGTTCAATGGCTTCTTCCGGGCACGCTATTTCACAAAAACCGCAATAGATGCATCTTAGGAGGTCAATGTTGAACCTCACCGGGTAGCGTTCTTTCCCTTCCTCCCATGGTGAAGCATCAGGGACAATGTGGATACATTGAGACGGACAAGCCGCAGCACACATTTCGCACGCCACACAGCGGATGCGGCCGTCCTCATATTTGTTCAGGCGATGGAGTCCCCGGTAACCTTCTTGTGGAATATGCTTTTCGTCAGGATATTGAACGGTCACCTTCTTCTTGAAGAGATGGCGGAAAGTCACCATCATCCCTTTCAAGAGTGCAGGGATGTAGAGGCGGTCCCAGAAAGTCGGTTCGTATGATTTTATTATCGTCGCCATGTTTACTTTATTTTACCATAAACTTAAATATGTGCACGGCATCCTGCGGATAATTATGTAAATATGTAAATAGTGCTCCATTACATAATTACGTTTTACATAATTATTCTTGTCTTCGTGTCTTGGTGGCAAATTTTTCATCTTAAGCCGTTAGTGTCATAATTGCGCCTGTTATGATTATATTCAGAAGTGCCAGCGGCAGCAGCACTTTCCACCCCAGACTCATAAGCTGATCATACCGGAAACGCGGGAAGGTCCACCGCACCCAAATAAACAGAAACAGAAAGAGTGCAGTTTTCACTACAAATGCTACTACCGATAGAATCCCGCCCCAGATCCCTAGGACAGCTTCATTCACCAGTGGAACATCCCAACCGCCGAAAAAGAGTGTCACCGTCAGAGCGGCAGCGGTAACCATGTTTGCATACTCCGCCATGAAGAACATGCTGAACTTCATGCTGCTGTATTCCGTGTGGTAACCCCCCACCAGCTCCTGCTCCGCTTCTGTCATATCAAACGGGAGCCGGTTCGTCTCAGCAAAGACCGCCACCAAGAAAATGATGAACGCCAGCGGCTGCCGGCAGATGTACCAGGAAAAGAGTCCCCCCTGCTGATCGGAAACGATGTGGTTAAGTTCCAGTGAACCGGTCAGCATGATGACGCTTATCGCTGCCAATCCCATAGCCAGTTCATAGCTGATTAATTGGGCTGAGGATCTGAGTCCACCCAGGAGCGGATACTTGCTGTTGGATGACCATCCCGCCAGCACCAAGCCGTATACTCCTACGCTTGTGAGTGCAAAGATGTAAAGAATTCCGATGTTCACATTCGCTACCTGCAGAGCGATCTCCCTTCCGAACAGAGTGACGGTCTGACCGAACGGTATGACGGCAAAGGTCATCAAGGCAGGAATAATCAGCATGGCTGGGGCAAGAATGTAGATGGGCTTTACCGCTTCGGAGGGAATGATGTCCTCTTTCATGAGGAACTTTATGCCGTCAGCGATGGGTTGGAGGATCCCTTTAGGACCCACACGATTAGGACCGAGCCGATCCTGCATAAACGCCGATACCCGACGCTCCGCCAAGGTCATAGCCATGACAGCCGTTATGACTCCGGCAAAGACAATCAGCACTTTTACAATCATTACAATAATAGCCAAGCCGTCCATCAGCTTTTCTCCATCTGTCCGTTGGAGCTCATCCCGAACTCACCCAGCTTGAAGAATGTAACACCTTTATAGGCCGGAATCCGCTCACCCATCTCCGCCAATACTTCGCTTACATGAGCATAGTGCAGCTCACGCTTCCCTACAGTGTTTATCACTTCCATGATAATCTGCCAGTCAGGACGGCTTGAGCCCTGCAGCGGCAGTGCCGGACGGAGCCATTGAATCTGTCCCATATCATTTGTGACTGTCCCTTCCCTCTCCAGCGGTGCGGCTCCGGGAAGCAGAAGATGAGCTCGCTCCGCCAAAGGCGTCATGGCGTAAGTCTGCACGACGAGGAAATCGAGATTACGGATAAGATCCCTCCACTCTTGCGACAACTCACGCTCAATACCATCGTCCAGTGCATACATAAGCTTGATTTTATGTTTCCTAATCTCGCTGAAAATGTCGCCAGACATTACCGGAAAAACTTGCTCTGCTCCCCGTCGATTAGGCGAACGGTCACCACTGATGCGAAAACCAGCGGGGAAACGAATCTCATCCTCCTTATCAAAAGGGATCATTCCGATAACAGCGCGTTCTTTAAAAACGTTATTCATAAGCCGGGCAAACATGAAATTGGTTTCGCTGGTGTGGAAAGGTGAGGCAATGCCGGATATCAAGTTTTTTGAGCCCTTTTTCTTCCGGCCCAACTTCTCAAAAATTTCTTTGAGAGCTCCTTCCCAGCTTATCTCCTGCCACTTCTCGCCATTGCGAATCATGGGAGATGTCACTCGCTTGAGATTCTCGTAATTGTGGTAACTGTAGCGGCCCAAATCGCAGATGAAGTATCCGTTCACCTCGAGATTCTCCCGGGCTGAGATACGGAAAACCTCTCCGTTCTGGTGAAAGATATCCGCGTTACAGCCCACACTGCATTCCAGACAAACAGACGGCTGCCGGTTGAGATTCCAGATACGGTTGCGGTGTATGTAATCTTTACTCAGCAGCGCTCCTACGGGACATATGTCCGTAACGTTCCCGGCGAGGAGATTGTCGAGAGGATTGTCTTCTAGTGCAGAAATTTTCGTATTGTTGCCCCGATGTTGGACAAACAACTCGCCGGTACCGGAAATTTCTCTCGTGAAACGAACACAGCGAGTACACATGATACAGCGGTTCTGATTAATGACCACTCCAGCGCCCAAGTCCTCAGCCGGACGGACTCGCTTCTCATCCTCAAAACGGCTGTGAGCCCGGCCGTAGCGGAACGAGTAATCCTGCAGAAAACACTCCCCCGCTTGGTCACAGACTGGACAATCCAGAGGATGATTGAGGAGCAAAAACTCCAGTGTGTTCTCTCTCGCTTTTTGTACAGTCTCGGTCTTAGTACGAACAACCATATCAAATCCGTCTACTTTCTTATCCGGAGGCACATTCCCTACCCGTGTGTTGCATGCCACCTGAAGTTTCGTCATCCCTTCCACTTCCACCATACACATCCGGCAGCTGCTCACAATCTCCAGAACGGGATGGTAGCAGTAGTGAGGGATCTCTATGCCATTCTCCAGGGCAGCATCCAGGACAGTCGTCCCGGCAGCAACTTCAATTTCTCTATTGTCAATTCTGAGAAGAGGCATTAGATGGCAACTCCCGCCTTTTCTACGCAGGCAATAAACTCATCCTCAAATTTTTCCACTAAACTTCTCACGGGCCAAGATACTGCCTCGCCAAACGGACAGATGGTCTTTCCATAACTCCCCCAGGAATAGTCTGATAGACCTCCGATGTTGTCAGTAATTTCCAGAATCATGTCTATGTCCCTGCGGGTACCTCCGCCCCGATAAAGTCGGGTGAGAATCTTCACCAGCCAAGTAGTTCCTTCCCGACACGGGGTACACTGACCGCACGATTCATGAGCATAAAAACGGGCAATGTTAAGACACGCTCGTACCATATCCACCGTTTCGTCCATGACGATAATTCCAGCAGAACCGAGCATGGAATTAACTGAAGCCAATCCACTAAAATCCATCTTCAGACCTTCAGTTTCATCCGCTGACAGAATAGGTGACGATGATCCGCCTGGAAAGACAGCCTTGAGTTTTCGGTCATCGGTAATACCTCCGGCTCGGTCGTAGATGAGTTCCTTCAATGGAATACCCATGGGCTCTTCATACACTCCCGGCTTCTTTACTCGACCGGAAAGACAAAACAGCTTGGGACCCGGAGCTTTCTCCGGCCCGATGGATCGAAACCAGTCCGCCCCACGATTGATAATATGCGGCACGTTAGCCAGCGTCTCTACGTTATTGACAATAGTGGGAGACTTCAGGTACCCTTCGATGGCAGGGTATGGCGGCTTGATGCGGGGCCATCCTCGTCTGCCTTTCAGTGATTCCATCAGACCCATCTCTTCGCCGCAGATGTAAGCGCCGGCACCGCGATGGATCACAACGTCCAGATCGTAGCCGGAGTCTAAAATATTTTTACCGAGCAGTCCTGCCTCTTTCGCCTCAGCTACCATTTTCTCCAAGATGAGATACTCGCTGTAAAACTCACCTCGAATATAAACAAACGCCAAGTGAGCTTGGATGGCGTACGAGGCGATAATTATTCCCTCCAGCATTTGATGCGGCACTTTGGTCATGAGCAACCGATCCTTGAATGTTCCGGGCTCGCTCTCGTCAGCATTGCAGACGAGATACTTCAGCTTATCGCTGCCCTTTGGAATGAATCCCCACTTCACGCCAGCAGAGAATCCAGCACCGCCGCGGCCGCGCAGGTTAGAAGCCTTTACCTCTTCAATTACTTCATCGGGAGTCATTGATTTCAGCACTCTCTCCAAGGCTGAATAACCGCCTACGGATCGGTAGAATTCCAGCGTATGAGAATTCTCCACGTGGATATGTTCCGTCAAGATTGGCTTGAAATCGATCATTTCAGAGAATCCAAAAGTTCATCCAGAGATTCGATAGAAAGTTCTTCGTGATAATCGTTATTTATCTGAACTACCGGAGCTGTCCCGCAGGAGCCTAGGCACTCCACTTTCAATAATGAGAACATACCGTCCTCGGTTGTTTCTCCCGGATTAATTTTATACTTGTCGCAAACGTGATCCACCAAGTCATCAGCTCCATTCAGGCTGCAGGAGAGGGTTTGACAAACCTGTACGATGTGCTTGCCTTGTGGTTTTGTGTATAGCATTGTATAGAAGGACACTGTGTCAGCAATCTCTGCCGGAGTAACGCCTACTATTTGAGCAATCGTCTCAATAGCTGCGACAGTGATGTAACCTTCCTGACTCTGAGCCAGATGCAGCAAAGGCAAAACCGCCGATCGTTTATCCGGATACTGAGATACGATGTTTTCTACCATTTCTGGCTTGGCGAATTCGAATTTGGAACTGTCACTCATACTAAAAAATATTTTCGTTCGATACTAAAAGAAAAACATGGACCACCCTTTTCTTCCCCTCCCCGCCTGACCGTCGGGCAGGCTTGCCAAGGAGGGGAAATAGGGGAGGTCATAGAACTAAATATTTCTCTCATTAATACTTTTTCTCGTCTCATTTTAGGACTTATCTGTCAAGCTCTCCCGCAATAATGTTGAGGCTTCCGATAATGGCGACAGCATCTGAAATCATACCACCGGCCATAATCTTAGGAAAAATGGAGTAGTTGATAAGTGACGGTGGCCGCGTCCGAACTCGATATGGAGTACGGGAGCCGTCACTGACGATGTAGTAGCCCAATTCGCCATTCGGCGATTCAGTTGGTACGTAGGCCTCTCCCTTGGGTGGTGTCATCCCTCGATTAGGCATGATCTGCTCGAAGTGATGAATCAGACCCTCGATGGAATTGTAAACATCATCCTTTGGAGGTAAAACGAGCTTTGATTCGGAATCAATGTTCACTTCGCCTTTCGGAATTTTCTCCAATACCTGCCGGCAGATCTTTACACTTTGTCGAATCTCTTCCATCCGTACAAGGTACCGATCGAAAACATCTCCGTTCATACCAATCACTACATCAAAGTCAAACTCCTCGTAGCTGGAATACGGCTCCTTCACACGCAGGTCCCAATCAACTCCTGCAGCCCGCGCCGCCGGCCCGGTGATGCCGTAGGAATTAGCATCCTCCAGACTGATAACGCCCACACCTTTCGTCCGCTTCTGCCAGATACGGTTTCGGTTCAGAAGCGTCTCGATCTCATCAGCAACTTTACCTACCTCATCCAGAACTTTTGCTACGGCATCTTCGAAGCGATCGGGAAGATCCCTCATGAGCCCTCCTACACGGGTATAGCTGGTAGTGAGGCGGGTACCAGTAGCCGCTTCAAAAAGGTCATAGATATTTTCTCGCAGGCGAAATCCATAGAGGAAAACTGTAAATGCACCAATGTCCACTGCCTGCATACCTACACTCAGGAAATGATCAGCAATTCGGCTCAGTTCGCACATCAGCACCCGAATGTATTGAGCCCTTTTTGGTACCTCGATATCCATCAGCTTCTCGGCAGAAAGGGCATACGCTACGTTATTACAGAGCGGCGAGAGATAATTCATCCTATCGGTGATAGTTACATACTGATTATAGTCCAAATGCTCGCCTAGTTTCTCAAAACCGGAATGGAGGAAGCCGATCTCCGGTGTCGCGTTCAAGACTATCTCACCATCCAGCTCCATGATCACCCGCAGTGTACCGTGAGTGGCTGGATGGGACGGCCCAAAGTTGAGGACCATTTTCTCAGTCTCCAGCGGCCGGGCAGGTATTTGAGGATTCACTTGCTTTTTCCTCCAGTCAGCCGATCCACAACCGGGAAGTCTTTCCGCTCTCCCCGTCCTTGCCGGGGAAAATCTTTACGCAATGGGTAGCCTTTGAACTCGTCAGGATTCATTATGCGGATCAGGTTTGGGTGTCCCTCAAATTCGATTCCGTACAAATCGTACACCTCCCGCTCCTGCCAGTCCGCTGTCTTCCATAGTGACTCTACAGACGGTATAACCGGTTTCTCTTCGGGGATATACGCCTTGACAACAATTCGCTCCACTCGCTCGTGTGACAGCAAATGATAGATTACGGCAAACCTCTCAAATCCGCCTAATGTCAGATTATCTACCGCAGTCAAGTCAGCCAGAAAGTTGAACCCTTCCATTCTAAGAAAAGAGAGTATCTCAATAACGGCATTACCCTTCACGTGGAGAGTAATGTCCTTCTCTTTCTCCGACATTTCCAGAACAGATTCTGAATATTGTTCCTGTAACTTGGCCGTTGTTTTAGAGAGAGTCATCTATTTTTACTCCAACTGGAATAATCAGAAAACTTCTCCTTTTCCACCAGATTCTGAATCTTCATAAGACCATCAAGCAAACCCTCCGGTCTTGGCGGGCAGCCCGGGATATAGACATCCACCGGTATGAATTGGTCTACACCCTGGATAACACTGTACGTATCGAACACTCCGCCGCTGGAGGCACAGGCGCCCATGGAGATGACCCACTTAGGTTCCGGCATCTGCTCGTAGATGCGCTGCAGTACGGGCATCATCTTAATGGTAATTCGGCCGGCAACAACAAGGAGGTCGGACTGCCGGGGTGAGAAGCGAATCGCTTCTGCCCCGAACCGGGCTATGTCAGAACGCGAGGCCAGTACTGCCATCAGTTCGATACCGCAGCAGGCAGTTCCAAACGGCATGGGCCAAAGGGAGTTTTTGCGTCCCCAGTTTACGGCAGCCTCTACAGTGGTAGTGAGTATGTTGGATTTATTATCCATTAGGATTTCGGATTGAAGAATGCGGATTGTTCCGAAGTAAGGAGTCCCATTGGGACGGATTTATCATTTTTTTCAGCCAACTTCTTTCGTTGTCCTTTTCGTGTTGAGTTTATTGATGACAATAGAGAAGTTAATTACCCTCCATTGCGACTATTTTTCCATCTTATTTTCACAGGAATAGTTATGGTTGTTTCTTGGTCATTCATCCACTTTAAATCCTATTATCATTGGCTTCGGTTTGGGCTGCTCCAATAATTGATCTACAATACGAATAACTTGCTGTAATGATCTTCCCTGTTTTTCCATTTCTCTTTCCAATTTTTCTACTTTCAATGCCAGATTCTTATCTGAATACAAAAGTTCCTTCATGCGAACAAAGGCTCTCATGATTAAAATATTGACTTCAATTGCCCTTTTACAGAAGAAAGCATAGCTACACCTTGCTCATTAAAAGCAAATGATAAATACTTTGTATGCTCACCTTTTTTTAAGGAGACAAATTGGTACCTTAAGGCAGATTGTTCTTCTTTATTTAGCTCAAACATGAAGTCAGCCGGAAACCTTTCCAGATTTCTTCTCACGGCTCTTTTTAATATTTTCGTTTCTACACCATACAATCCTGCCAAATCCCTATCCAACATTACTTTTTGTCCTCGAATCAACAGTATTTTATCGGCAACCTTTTCAACTGGTGCCAAAATTTCATTTTTTATTTTACTGTCCATTCACAAAATCTCCTTTTTTAGGACTTGAGGTCGCAATTTGCATCCTTCAATTTAAGGTGCCGTTTTGGCACCTCAAGTTTTCAGCTTCGATAATACTCTGTGAATGGCTGGTTATCTGTATCCCTTTCAATAGCTTTGTCAGAATCCAATGCTTTAATGAAAAAAAGATGGCTATTCCCAACTTTTTCATAAGAGTTATATGCCAATCATTCCCATAATCAGTTTTATCATTTTCTACTTATTCCAATTATCATAGTTTTTTTGTTAAAGCAAAGGTTGCTTCGACTGTTGTTGTCAGTATGTTTGACTTAATCTTTACCATTAACCTTATTTATTCTATGGAATTTAGCCTTCATTATTCGCTATGAAGATCCTGTGTCTCATACGTACTTCGTAAAAAACATCCTAAGGGGTTTTGGTTTGTTCCTTATCGTTTTTTACAGACATGTAATCCCTACAGGATTGTAGCTGTTTTATCAAATGAAGTCCGTGACATGACTACATGTTTCAACGTTAAAAACCTCTGTGGTACTCTGTGAATCTCGGCGTTCTCTGTGTCCACCAAAAGGAGTCTGTGAAGAATTATTCCCATTCCAACGCTCCTTTCTTCCATACGAAAACCAGTCCAAACAGGAGAATCACCATGAAGACCAGCATCTCGATGAAGATAAAAGCTCCGGATTGTACAAAGTCCTTAAATATGACAGCCCACGGAAACAGAAAAACGATCTCAATATCAAAGATGACAAACAGGAGTGCAATCAGAAAATATTTTATAGAAAGGCGGACATGAGCCGGTGCAATGGGATCAACGCCTGATTCATAAGAAGACAGTTTCACGGCTGACTTGGCCTTGGGGCCGAGAATATGTGAAAGTACCAGCAGCAAAGATGCAAAACCTGCTGCCAATAGAAAGACTAGTAGAAGAGGGGTGTAATTATCCAGTATCATCTTCCCTGTTTACCGCTTCAGGAACCAGCAGAAACTGCTGTTTGCGGTGTGTTTCTCTCGTCGGGGCAGACGAATTTACGCCTATGGCAGGAAGAAGACCAAGGAATTGCGAATCCAATCCGCAATGGGTGCCCAGTAGACACCAAAAATGACAGTAGGAACAGCAAGTACGGCCAATAGAGAAGTCTGAAATTTCGGAGGAAGATAGAGCTCCGCTTCTCGTTCTCCCTGAAGGTACATCATCTTAACAATGCGCATGTAATAGTAAAGCGAGATAACGCTGTTAAGTGCCCCCACGATAGCCAGCCAATACATCCTTGCATCTATTACTGCTGAGAAGAGGTAGAACTTTCCAATAAAGCCGGCAGTTGGCGGCAGCCCAGTCAGGGAAAAGAGGAAAATGGCCATGGTTACTCCGAGGTAAGGAGCCTTAAAACCTAATCCGCCATACTCCCCTATCTCTTCGGTACCAAATTTATTTTTTATGGCAATTACCACAAAAAATGCCCCTAATTGCATCAGTAAATAAACTACCACATAAAACATTATAGCATAGATTCCGCCTTGAGAGAGAACCGGAATGCCCATCAGAATGTAGCCAGCGTGAGCGATGCTGGAGTATGCCAGAAGCCGCTTCACATTGGACTGCTGAATCGCAAGAACGTTGCCTAATGTCATCGTAATGGCAGCCAGCGCAGCCATCACTTCCTGCCACGGAAGTCCTTCAAGTGTCTGCCAGACGGATGCCGCCAAGGCATCTGCTCCGGTGAAGACCGAATTAAAAACACGAATGAGCAGCGCAAAACCTGCCGCTTTAGGTCCTACGGACAGAAAGGCGGTAATAGGCGTAGGAGCCCCTTCGTATACATCCGGCGTCCAGAAGTGGAATGGAACTGCAGAAATTTTGTAACCGAAACCCGCCATAATCATGATGATGGAAACGGTTAGAGTCAGCGTCCCTCCATCCAAAACAGCTATGCTTTCTCGAATCTCGAAGAGCTTTGTGGTTCCGGTAAGACCGAAAAGCAGAGAAAAACCGTAGAGCATGATACCGGATGAAAAGGCGCCGTAGATAACATATTTTAAGGATGCTTCAGTAGAGCGAACCTGAGTTTTCAAATATCCGGCAAGGATGAATGAGACAATACTAACCACTTCTATGGAAAGGTAAATCATTATCAGATCAACACTGGACGCCATGAGGAACATTCCCAATGTTATCACGACCATAAGAAGATAATACTCACCAGTCCTTATTGATTTCAGTTCGTCTGTCTTCTGAGACATAAGGATAACTACAACCGTAGAGAGAAGGAAAATGAACTTGAACATCCGGGCAAAAGGATCCACAACAATGGTTCCCATGAACATAGTAATTGATTCACCGGCAGGCGTCAAGTAAAGTGCTAAAGCTGCAACTGTCAGTCCCCCGATGATCCAGTATCCTACCTTAAATGTATGCTCACGTCGGTAGAATAGATCGGCGATTATCCCCAGCAGTACACTGCCTACGAGTACAAGCTCAGGAATGAAGAGTTTTATGCTCTGAAAATTATCCATATTCTCGTATTAAAATGCCGCCATCAGCGGGCTCTGCTGCACTATTTGAATCAAGTGTCCTAACGTTACTTTCATGACATCCAACACAGGGGCAGGATATATTCCTAATAAGATTACCAATACAGCCAGAGGTACCAGTGTGAACAGCTCTCGCTTATTGATTTCAGGAAGATCAACATACTTCTCGTTCAATTTGCCGAGGAACATCCTCTGAAATGCCCACAGGAAGTAGGATGCATTCAAAAGAATTCCGAGAGTTGAAATGATGACAATAGTCTTGAACACAGGGAATGCTCCAATAAAGCACATGGCCTCACTGATAAATCCTGAAAGCCCGGGAAGTCCAAGACCGGCAAAGAATGCCAGTGCTACAACACCCGTGTATACCGGCATCCTGACACCAAGACCTCCAAAGCCGTCTAAGTTCCTATGGTGTGCTCTATCATAGATGACACCCACCAGGATAAAGAGCATGGCTGTAATCGTGCCGTGATTGAACATCTGCAGAACGGCGCCATTCATCCCCGCTTCAGCAGCCATAACGTTACCGCCATTCTTGGCTCCTGCCGCAATAACAGCGGCCATTCCCAGCAGCACGTAACCCATGTGGTTCACGCTGGAGTAAGCTACCATCTTCTTCATATCTGTTTGAGCTAACGCACACAATGCTCCCCAAATAATATTGATGAGCGCCAGAATTGCCAGCGCGCCGGCAAACCAGATTGCGCCATCCGGCAGCATGGGGTAACTGATACGGAGCATACCGTAGGTTCCCATTTTCAGCAGAACACCGGCCAGGATCACGGATACAGCCGTAGGCGCTTCCACATGAGCCAATGGCAGCCATGTATGGAACGGGAAAATGGGGACTTTAATTGCAAAAGCTATAAAGAGCAGAATCCAGACCACCTTTAAGGCATTGAAACCCCACCAGCTGATAGCACCCAGACCCTCGTTAGCTTTTGCCATGAGGACAGTCATATCAAAAGTATGACCACAGGTGAAGTAGAGGGCAAGAATGGCTACCAGCATTAATACGGACCCTGCCAAAGTGTAAAGGAAAAACTTGATAGCTGCGTATTCCCGCTGAGGTCCGCCCCACATACCGATAAGGAAATACATGGGCAGCAGCATCACCTCCCAGAAAACGTAGAAAAGGAAGAAATCGAGAGAGAGGAATACACCCATCATGCCGGCATCCAACAAAAGGAAAAGAGCGAAGTAACCTTTAGGTGCCTTGTCAATCTTCCAGCTCACAAAGATGCAGAGAAACGACAACAGGGCAGTAAGCAGCACCATTGGAAGACTCAGGCCGTCTACACCCAGATAATACTGGATATTAAATGAGGCAATCCAGCTCATTTTTTCCTGGAATTGAAAACCCACATGTGAACTATCAAATTGTGTCCACAGTACAATTGCTAACAAGAGCTGAATTCCTGTTGCAGCAGCGGCAATCCACTTGATGACCTCCGCCTTATCCCGCGAGACGAACACAATAAATCCAATGCCGATCACGGGCAGCCAAATCAACCAACTGAGAATATTCCAATCCATATTTTGCAGTTCCTCTCTTTCCTACATAGCTTGAATGATAAAGATGATGATGATCCCTCCCAGTACCCAGACAAGATAATTCTGGATCTTGCCGGTCTGAACAAATTTGAGAGCACCCCCGAAGAACCGGGTAGACTTTCCTACTCCATCCACAATCTGCTGGTCCAACACATCGTAGTCTAATTTAATACCTATCACCCGGGAGAGACGTTCCGTTACACGGCCGAATCCGTTGATGAAATATTTATCGTAAAGATCCCAATCTATGAAGCCTACAGCTTTGGCGAGTTTCAGTGCTGGATTGATGATGAAACGCCCGTAAATCTCATCCACAAAGAATTTGTTGAAAGAGAGCTTATACGGAAGTGCCAGGCGCTGAGCCAACTTTTCCGCAGACAGCTTCTTGCGAAGGTAGATAAATACCGCCAGGGCAATGCCGCTAAAGGCCACAAGCACCGAAATTATCATTGCCGGCAGATGAGCATGGTGTATCCCCTCCGCAATTTCATGTGCAGAAGGATTCACGTGCTGCGGTACTACAGAATCTTTGGCAACTACCAACTCCGTAAACCAACCTTGATCCGAGAACGGATTGATGAAAGGCAAGGTGTAAAAAATGAAGATAGAAAATGTCGACAGAATTACAAGTGGTGCAGTCATGGTTACTGGGGATTCATGGATATTATCCAGTACTTCCTTTTTTGCTGGTTTACCATAGAACGTCATGAAGATCAGCCTGAACATGTAGAAGGCGGTCAGCAGTGCTGCTCCGAAACCAAACACCGGCAGCAGAAAATGCTCCGGATGATGCGAAGCATACGACAGCGTCCCGGCAAGTATGGCATCCTTTGAAAGGAACCCGGACATGAATGGTACTCCCGAAAGGGCTAAAGTAGCGGTAAGCATGGTCAGGAAAGTAATTTTCATTTTGTCCTTTATCCCGCCCATGTTGCGCATATCCTGCGGATCAGACTCGTGATCTTCAACTACGTGATAGGCATGATGCATTGCGTGGATCACACTGCCGCTGCACAGAAAGAGAGCTGCCTTGAAGGCGGCATGGGTCGTCAGATGGAAGAAGCCGGCAACATAAGCTCCAGTCCCAATAGCCATAATCATGTAGCCCAATTGGCTAACTGTAGAATAGGCAAGCACCCGCTTGATGTCATTCTGGGTAACGGCAATAATAGCGGCGAAGAGTGCAGTAAAGCCTCCAATGTAGGCGATTACTGTCAGCGCCTCAGGAGTGAAGAGTGGGAACATCCGGAAGGAAAGATAGACACCCGCAGCCACCATTGTTGCTGCATGGATGAGAGCGCTCACCGGTGTGGGACCTTCCATGGCATCCGGTAGCCAGATGTGAAGCGGGAACTGTGCCGACTTACCTACTGCGCCAGCAAAGAGGCAGACCCCCGCAATAGTCAGTACAGGAAGCGGAAGAACCCCCGCCTCTACTCCTGCAAAAATATCGGAAAAAAGGAACGATCCGGTAGCGGTGAAAAACAGCATGATACCGATGAACATACCAATATCACCCACTCTGTTCACAAGGAAGGCTTTTATGCTGGCGTCAGCTGCAGAATCTTTCTCAAACCAAAAACCTATTAAGAGGTAAGAACTCAGACCCACAAGCTCCCAGAATATATAGATGGAAAGCAAATTATTTGAAAGGACAATCCCGTTCATGGAAAAGGTGAAAAGTGAGAGGTAGCCGAAGTATCGGGAATATCGAGGATCGCCATTCATGTAACCGACGGAATAGAGATGCACCAGACCCGAAACTATGGCTACTACCATCAGCATAATGACGGTTACATTATCAACGAGGATACCAATCTTTACACTCAGCTCTCCCAGATTAAACCACTCCCATGTCACCTCCTCAATCATCTCTGAATCATAGAGGAAGAGCATCATAACGAACATGGCGATGGCCAGACAGAGGGTAAGACCCACAGCGGTGATGGAGACCCAATCCCCCTTCCGCGGCAACCGCTTACCAAAGAACATTTGGATGGCAAATGCCGCCAACGGCAGAATCAGGAAAAAAGGTGCAAAGGTCATCATCGTTTTAGACTCCTTGCATCGTCCACATTCACAGTACCGAACTTATTGTACAGGTTGATTATGATCGCCAAAGCTACTGCTGCCTCGGCTGCAGCCATGATAATGACAAACATGGCGAAAATATGTCCAGAGAGGTTCATACCTCCAAAGCGGGCAAAGGCAACAAAGTTGACATTAGCGGAGTTGAGGATCAGCTCCACTCCCATAAGAACCGCTACACCATTCCGGCGAGTGATAACTCCGTACAGTCCTAAACTGAAAAGGATAGCACCGACAGTTAAATATGTATTCAGATCGTTCATGATTCGCTCTTCCGCGATAACATTGCTGCTCCCACCAGTGCTGCCAGAAGCAGGACTGACGCTACTTCAAACGGCAGTAGATAATCAATCATAAGCAACTTTCCAATTACCTCCACAGTACTCTCCGGAGCAGGGGCTGCTTCTAAATGCCAAGGCGCAGAAGTGATCATTTTGTAAAGACCCGCAAAGATCAGCAGCACCACAACTCCTCCAATGCTTCGCTGCATGCTGGTATGAGAAAGTCGAATATCAGCAATTCTGTGCGTCAGCATAATGCCAAAGACGATCAGCACCAGGATTCCTCCTACGTATATGACAATCTGCGTACCTGCAATAAAGTCAGCCATCAAAAAGACGTACAGTCCAGCAATGCCCAGGAGTGTGAAAAAGAGGGCCATTGCTGAATAGACCAACCGCTGAGAGGTCACAACGTAGAGTGCAGAACCAATGGTCAACGCGACTACAAGGAAGAATGTCAGGTCTGAGAGACTCACGATTCAGCCCCTTTCAACTTTTCGGCTTTTTCTGCTTCCTTTCTTAATTTCTCCTCTGCATAAGATGCTACTATATCATCCGGCACTTTAGAAAACCGGAAGATCAGATCATTCCGGTCATATTCCGAAAACTCATAATCCATGCTATGCCGGTTAGAGTTGGGACCACCGGTCATGAATATGCACTCCTCTGGGCATGGATATACACAAAGATTGCAGTAGCAGCACTCCGACATGTCAATATCAAAGCGAGTAACCAGCAGACGTTTTTGCGTTCCATGAGATGTCACTCCGCGATGACTAGCCTCTGGTATGTCCTCCCCCTTATCCACTTTTTCAGTATCAATCTTAATGCACCCCACGGGACAGGCTCGCTCGCATTTCCGGCAGCCGATGCAGTCATCCATATCTACGGTAAGGCGGGTGCGGATAACATTGTAACTGTCTTCACTAAAGCCGATGTTCTTCTCGGGGCGGGGCCACTTCTCTACGGGATACTGGAGTGTTACAAAACCTTTTCTAATACGCAGCACATGACCAAACGTTACCCTCATGCCTGTAAGCAAAGTGGTGATTGAAAGCCAAATATTAGATAAGTATCTGCTCACGTTCTTATCCTAATTCACAAGTATATCCCACAAACCGACACCTAAAAGATTCAGGAGTGATGCCGGCAGGAAAAATTTCCAGCACATTCTCATAAGTTGATCTGTCCTCAGTCGTGGGAAGGTCCACCTGAACCACATCATCACCAGGATGAGAAAAATAACCTTTCCAAAGAACCAGATCAATCCCCAGACAGGACCGTCCAGATAACCGGGGATGGGACTCTGCCATCCGCCCAGAAAAGCGACAGCGGTTACACCAGAAACGATGAACACATTGGCATATTCGCTTAAGAAAAAGAATGCCCACCTCAAACCGGAATACTCTGTATGAAATCCTGCTACCAATTCTGATTCCGCTTCGGGAAGGTCAAACGGTGTACGGTTGGTTTCCGCCACGCCGGCAATAAAGAAGAGGAAAAAAGCCAGCAGGGTAAACGGACTGTTGAAGATAAACCAGTTGGGAAGGATTCCCCAGATCGTACCGCTTTGGGCTTTAATGATTTCCTGCATCTGGAGGCTGCCAGTAAGCATTACCACGGTCAGGATCGAAAGGGCTGCTGGAATTTCGTAGCTGATGATTTGAGCGGCTGACCGCATAGCTCCGTAGAGGGACCACTTATTGTTCGATCCGTATCCTGCCATGATAATTCCTATGATTCCTATGGATCCAACGGCAAGAATAAAGAAGATACCTATGTTGAAGTCAGCAGCCAGGATATGTTGATTAAACGGCATAGCGGCAATAGCCACGAAGGCTGCAATAAACATAATGAAGGGTGCTAAAATAAATAGTTTTCTGTCTGCCAGGGCAGGGATGACATCTTGTTTAATAACAAGTTTAAGAGCATCGGCCACAGTCTGCAGCATACCCCACTTCCCGGCATGAAGTCCTACGCCCTGCCCCATGGGTCCCAGCCGGTCCTGCATAAATGCTGACACTTTCCGCTCAGCATAAACTGCGATAATGGCATTGGCCGCAACAAAGAGGAAAAGCGGCAGTCCTACTAAGAGAGCCGCCAGCACGAACTGAGCCCCAGCCGGCATCGCTGCTAACCAGGATACATTCGCAAACAGGTCGAGGAAGAAATCTATCATCGGTCAATCTCCCCCAGTACGATATCGAGACTCCCCAAAATGGCAAGTACGTCAGAGATCATCCAACCGCGACCAATTTCATCAATACAGCTTAGAGCCGTAAAGGCAGGTGACCGCATCTTCAGCCTGAAGGGAACAGGTTTACCATTACTGATAATGTAGTATCCTAATTCGCCTCTTGGTGTCTCTGTCCGGGCATAAACCTGCCCCTTGGGCGGACGAATTTTTTTGGGCAGAGCTTCATGAACATCGCCGTCTCTGGGCAGCTGATCCAGCGCCTGCCGGACGATCTTGGCGCTCTCTTCGATTTCACGGATGCGAACGTAATAGCGATCCCAACAGTCGCCCACCGTCCCCATGGCGCCTGTCCCGATTGGAATATCAAACTCAAACCGGTCGTAAATACTGTACGGATCATTTTTCCTTAGATCCCATTTTATTCCAGACCCCCTTAGGTTCGGACCGGTAACACCATAACTGATTGCCACGTCCGGAGGCAAAACACCGACGTCGGCTGCCCTCTCAATGAAAATTTTGTTGAAAGTCAGAATATTATTATACTCCTCAATCTGCGGCTCAAAATAGTCGAGAAATTCATACGCTTTTTCAACCCAACCCACGGGAAGGTCGTGGGACACTCCACCCACCCATATATAATTGTAAAGCAGCCTTGCGCCGCACAGCATCTCAAAAAGATCAAGTATCCTCTCCCGGTCGCGGAAACAGTAGAGGAACGGCGTAAAAGCGCCTACATCCAGACCAAACGTGCCGACGGCAAGCTGATGACTGGCTATCCGGTTCAGTTCAGCAACTATTACCCGGATATGCTCCACTTTCTCGGGTACCTTAATGTCCATGAGCTGTTCCACAGCCACCGCATAGCCAAAGTTGTTGTTCATGGCGGCGATGTAATCACACCGGTCAGTATAGGGGATCACCTGTTCGTAGGTGACATTCTCACAGTGCTTCTCGAAACAGCGGTGAAGATAGCCTATGACTGGCGTTATCCCGGTGATGATCTCGCCGTCAGTCCGAACCTTCAGCCGGAGCACACCATGGGTACTGGGATGCTGAGGCCCAATGTTGAGGACCATCTCCTCCGCATGGACGCTGCCTAACTCAAGATCGAGAGTTTCGGTCACTCCCAACCCTCCTTCATCTTGGGGATCTCAATGCCGTGGTAAGACGTTGGGAACTCGTAGTCCTTCCGGAGGGGAAATCCTTCCCAATCTTCCGGCAGAAGGATGCGGCGGTGATCACGATGTCCTTCAAATTCAATTCCGTACATATCGTAAGTCTCCCGCTCGAACCAGTCTGCAATCCGCCAGATCTGTTCCACTGAAGGAACTAAAGGCTTCTCCCGTGGAACATTAATGCGCAGTTCCAGCTTATGATTGTGCTTCATGGAGTGAAGGTTGTAGATAACGCCTAAATCACTTTCTTCTCCGTAATCCACGCCGGTGATGCACATCATAGAATCGAAGAATAGATTCTCGTCTTCCCGGAGAAAGTCGGCAAAGGCTTTCCAGTCAGCAGCAGGCACAGGGATGTGATCTACCGGAGCCTCATCGCCTGTCTCCACAAACTCCTCACGGAAGTGTTTGTTGATATACTCGACCAGTGCCTTAAAATCCATTTCGATGTCAGATGCCAATCAGGCAGGCGTCTCCTCTAATGAAGGTTCCGCCTGTTCTTTGGTGACATTCAGTTTGCTGTATCGCCCTCGCCCATACGGAACGGAGAGCTTCACCCATTCCAGATCACCCTTGCGCCAGATGTATATCAATCCCACAGCAAGAATAGCGAGAAAGATCATCATCTCTACAAAGGCAAAAAGACCCAGTTCCTTATAGACTACCGCCCATGGAAATAGAAATACTACC
>CAZHRR010000002.1:0-3672 GCA_964534955.1 uncultured bacterium | reverse complement strand
GATGACATAAAATCGAATATTAAATTGAACCCATGCGCTCCCTTCGGCATCTTCACCGCATTCATAAGTAGTTAGCTTATCGCGGGATCTATTCTGGGGAGAAAGTAAACGCTGCAGCAAAAGTGAGACCGCCACCATGACAATCCCGAGGAGTATAAATACAAATGCCGTGCCGAAATTCTGGTACATTTATTGGAGTTGATTGATTATAACGGGTGAAAATTTACCGACCTCACTTGCCCTTTGCAAGCCAATTTCGGTGCATAATGTAACCATTCAGTCATGGGTAGGATATTGTGCATAGCGCATAAATCAGCGAGCGACTGAAGCTGCCCGCCTGCCACCCACAGCGTGGGGCGGGCCAAGTGAAATAATGCGAAGCATTAAAATCATAGATTTTATTTCACATGGCGGGCAGGCACGCTCAATCGAATAAACCCCCATAAATGGGGCTGTTTTACGACAGGGCGCTTTACCTGCCCGACTAAGTCGTTCCCGTCCGAACGGCTTGGACGGGCGGACAGGCGGGGCGTTCTTTCTTTGATTTAGCGTATTCATTTATGGACTCGCAACTGAACGGTTACTGCATAATCTCCTCTTTATATGATACCAAATAAGGAGATTCTATTTTTATTCTTTTTCGCTCCGAAATTGAGTAAAACAATTGTCCTTCCCATACCCATCTGGTAAATTTGAAATCCGAACAATGGCACTCTTTAACAGAACAATATCGGCTATTCTCCCTATTCTGCCCCGCTCATTCGCCAGACCTTTTGCCATCCGCTATGTAGCGGGTGAAACGGTGGATGAGGCTCTCGAAGTCATCCGGAAACTGAACGATAACGGCTTTACCGCTACACTGGATATCCTGGGTGAACATACAACATCGAAGGAAAGAATTGAGAATATCACCCTGACTTACAAGGAACTCTACAATCAGATTTCTGAGAGAGATTTGGACTGCAATATCTCCTTGAAACTGACTCACCTTGGCCTCGGTTTTGATGACCAGCTGGCAGAAGAAAACCTCCTGCGCGTACTGGAATCTGCCCACCAGCATAACAACTTCCTGCGCATTGATATGGAGAATTCCCCATACACAGACCGGACTTTGGAACTGTTTCGCAGCTGTCTAGAACAATATGACCACGTGGGATTCGTTCTGCAGTCGTACCTTTTCAGAAGTGCCAGAGATCTGGAAGAACATCAGAACGGGAAACTGAACGTTCGTATCTGTAAAGGTATCTATAAGGAACCGGCAGAGATCGCTTTCCTCGATAGAGATGGGATTCGGGAGAACTTCATCAGTCTTGTAAAAATGATCCTCGAAGGTGAGGATTACGCAGCCATTGCTACCCACGATCTCTATCTTATCGATACACTGGAAACATGGATCCGGAACAAAGAGATCCCGCGGGAAAGGTATGAGTTCCAGGTGCTTTACGGCGTTCCCATGAAGGGACGGCTGGAGGAGCTGCGGGATGCCGGGCACAAGGTAAGGGTATACGTCCCCTTCGGTGAAGAATGGTACGCCTATGCTGTCCGCAGGCTGAAGGAAAATCCGAACCTTGCCGGATATATCATTAAGAACCTGTTTACGAGGAGAACAGCATGAACGAACCGGAATCCATCCGTAAGATCTACGATATGAAAACCATTGCTGTAGTGGGACTCTCTCCCAAACCTGAGCGTCCCAGTCACTCTGTGGCCAAATACCTGCAGGCGCAGGGATATCGTATCATTCCGGTAAATCCCGGGCACGATGAACTTCTAGGCGAGACAAGCTATGCTGCTCTCAGAGACATCCCGGATCCGGTAGATGTTGTGGACGTCTTTCGCCGGTCAGAGCACGTGGATCCCATCGCAGATGCCGCTATTGAGATAGGCGCCAAAGCCCTTTGGCTGCAGGACGGTGTGGTGAATGAAGCTGCCGCCAAGCGGGCGGAGGAGGCTGGACTCCTCGTGGTCATGAACGACTGCATGCTAAGGCGGCACCGGCAGCTCTTCGGGTAACTAAGGTCATGGAAAACTTGACTTTCCATCCTCTCACCCCCGACAGATGGAACGATTTGGAGAAACTCTTCGGACCCAACGGCGCCTGCAGCGGCTGCTGGTGCATGTTCTGGCGGCAGACACGGAAAGAGTTTGACGATCACCACGGCGAAGACAATCACCGATCGTTCCGGGAGATCGTGGAATCTGGAGTAATTCCCGGGATTCTGGCTTATGCTGAAGATGAACCGGCGGGGTGGTGTTCCATCGCTCCCCGGGAGCAGTTCCCATCCCTTGACCGTTCTCATGTTTTGAAACGAATTGATGATGCACCTGTCTGGTCCATCGTCTGTTTCTTCGCCGCTAAAGACTATCGCCGAAAGGGGATCATTCTGGAACTCATCCTTTCAGCGGTAGACTACGCTCGTTCTCAAGGCGCTACTACGGTTGAAGCCTACCCCACACGACCTCGAGGAAAGCGTCTTCAAGCTGTATCAGTTTACATGGGCGTACCGGAGGTGTTCAGGAAAGCAGGCTTTGAGGAGGTCTCCCGGCCGTCAGAGAGCAAGGTAATAATGCGGTATTGGATCAAAACAAAATGATGGTAGGTATTCATAAAGTGGGTTTATTATCGAGGTAAACAAATGCCTGAATTACCAATCATAAAAGTAAATAAAAAATCAGGTGGTGAATCATTTCACTACAACGGGAAACAGCAGAAAAACACAAGCCTGTTAGATTTTTGGCGGTGGACTACAAGTGATTTAATCAGTAACACTATTCGAGGTGTTCTAGCTGAGTTTATAGTGGCATTAGCGTGCGACCTTCACAGGCATATACGGTCAGAATGGGATGCTTTTGACCTAACGTTTGAGGGCATAAGAATTGAAGTAAAGTCTGCAGCGTATGTTCAAAGCTGGTTTCAAGATAATTATTCAAAAATCATATTTAATGTCAAACCAACACTGGCGTGGGATTATGAAACAAATAAACAAGCAACAGTTGCAAAGAGGCAGTCCGATATGTATGTATTTTGTCTTTTAGAAACAAAGGATCAAGACAAAATAAATCCGTTAGACCTAAATCAATGGATTTTCTATGTTTGCTCCACCACCAGAATTGAACAAAACTGTCCAGAAGCAAAGTCATTAAGTCTGAAGAAACTGAAACAGGTAGGAGCGATTGAGTGCAGATACCCGCGTATTAAAAGATATATCCGGGAGGAATACAACTCCTAATTCTTCATCTAACATGAAATCATAAAAATGAGGATTTATCACACATTTTTGTTTAAAGGGCACTCACAGCGTCTACGAAGGAGGCTGTGCCCTGTGAACAACCTCCTGCGACCTAAAAGGTTTCCTTCGGAGGAGATCCAATGGATGGGTAACTATATTTTTGAACGACCTCCTTGGTCGCCATGTGAAATTAAATCTACGATTTTAATGCTTCGCATTATTTCACTTGGCCCTCCCTCCTGATTGGTCGCCTGCTCCCGAAGAATGAGGGCTGGCAGGGGAGCAGGCAGGCCCTTCTTCCCCTCCTTAGCAAGGAGGGGAATGTGAGTGGCAAGGAAAGTGTTTAAATTGGAGACATAATTAATAGGCTGAATATTCAACAGAAAAAATACACAAAACGCTGTCGTGTTAAGAAACAGATACCTGTTGCTGAGTTAATTGC
>CAZHRR010000001.1:84834-91018 GCA_964534955.1 uncultured bacterium | reverse complement strand
TTACTCTGGAGGTGGTTCCAGCCAGGAGGCGGGAGTAAAGCACTATTTGCACATTTAACTTTTTCCTGTATGATCCTGTTTTATGGAAAAGGTGCAGGAGTTAGTAGTTTCCTTGGACGTTAAGTGTTGACGTTCAACGTTTTCTTTCTTCATAAGTTAGTGCGATGATTAGCTGTTTAGATCGGCAGCAAGTAAGCAATTTTCCATTACTCCATTTCTCTATTACCAGAACCCCACCAGTATTTGAGGTAAAATAATTCTGCTGATTCTCTTTTGATTCAACCTCCCCGTGAGATAATTTCGGGGTTGCCCTTATGGTTATCACAAATGATAAGATAGTTGTCCGCGGCGCCAGGGAACATAACCTTAAGAATATCAATGTTGAGATTCCCCGAAACAAGTTTGTTGTTATTACGGGGTTATCCGGGTCAGGCAAATCCTCCCTTGCTTTTGATACCATCTATGCCGAAGGTCAGCGCAGGTATGTAGAATCCCTTTCGGCCTATGCCCGCCAGTTCCTGAGTCTCATGGAGAAGCCTGATGTAGACTATATAGAGGGGCTCTCTCCAGCCATTTCCATTGAACAGAAAGCAGCCTCCCGCAATCCGCGTTCCACGGTGGGGACGGTAACCGAGATCCACGACTACCTGAGATTGCTGTACGCCCGGATCGGGACTCCCTACTGCTGGGAGTGCGGTGATCCTATCCAGAGGCAGACTGTGCAGCAGATCGTAGATGTAATCTTGGAATTTCCTGAAGGAGCAAAACTGCAAATATTGGCGCCGGTGGTTCGGGGTCGAAAGGGACAATTCAAGGAAGTCTTCAAGGAAATTCAGAGGGAAGGATTTCTGCGGGTACGTGTGGATGGGAAATTTCGAAAGATCTCTGAAAAGATCATCCTTCACAAGGACAAGAAGCACAATATTGAGGTTGTGGTGGATCGCATTGTCCTCGATGATGAACAAAAGGAGCGGCTGACGGAATCTGTTGAATTGGCTCTCAAGATTGGTTCGGGGCTGGTGATTGTGAATCGCGACAGGAAAGATGAGACTATCTTCAGTGAACATTTCGCCTGTCCAAAGTGTGGCGTAAGTATGGAGGAGCTGTCTCCTCGGATGTTTTCGTTTAATTCCCCGTACGGTGCCTGCAAAACCTGCGATGGTCTCGGTTCTCATAAGGAAATTGATCCAGACCTGGTGGTTCCGGATAAGCGGAAATCCCTTGTGCAGGGAGCCATTGCTCCCTTAGGAGAGCAGCCCAGAGGCAGTTGGTACAGCGCTATCCTGAAGAGCCTGGCTAAACACTACGGATTCAACTTTACAACTCCGTGGTACAAATTGCCTTCAGATGTCAGGAAAGTTCTTCTTTGGGGGACTGCAGGTGAAAAAGTAATTATTCAGTATGAGTCTAACCGTTTTTCAGGGGATTATACAGGTGGTTTTGAAGGTGTGATTTATAATCTTGAGCGGCGCTATCTGCAGACGCGGTCTGGTAATATACAGGAGTGGATTGAGCAGTATATGAGCATGCGTCCCTGTCCGGACTGTGACGGAGCTCGCCTGCGAAAGGAGTCTTTGGCAGTCAGAGTAGGAGATATGGATATTGGCAGTCTCTCCCGGTTGTCTATTGCTGTGGCAGATCAGTTTTTTCAATCATTGAAAATGACGGTTACACATAAGAAAGTAGCTAAACAAATACTGAAAGAACTCCGTGAACGATTACAATTTCTTATGAATGTAGGTCTTGATTATCTGACTCTGGACCGGAGTGCAACCACTCTTTCCGGTGGGGAAGCCCAGCGCATCAGGCTGGCTACTCAGATCGGTTCCCAACTGGTGGGTGTTCTCTATATACTGGATGAGCCCTCCATAGGTCTTCACCAGCGGGACAATAAGCGCCTGATCAGCACATTGACCCGTCTTCGGGATTTAGGGAATACGGTGGTTGTGGTAGAACATGATCGGGAGACAATCGAGTCAGCAGATCATATCATTGATCTTGGTCCGGGCGCCGGGGACGAGGGCGGAAATGTTATATATGAGGGACCCCCGGATAGTGTCAATGGAGTGGGTAAATCTGTGACCGGAATGTATCTCACCGGCAAGAGGGAAATTGAAGTCCCAAGCGAACGGAGATATGGGACAGGGAAAGTCCTCACCTTGAAAGGTGCTATAGGAAATAATCTCAAGTCGATAGATGTTTCCTTTCCGCTGGGGAAATTTATTTGTGTTACGGGAGTATCGGGTTCAGGCAAGAGTACGATGATCAATGAAACCCTTTATCCTGTATTAGCCCGGGAGCTAAACAACGCTCGTGCTTACCCATTGTCCCACGACAGTGTGGAAGGGACATTGTATCTCGATAAGGTGATTGATATTGATCAGTCTCCCATCGGCAGGACCCCGCGCTCCAATCCTGCCACCTATACTGGAGTCTTTACACCCATTCGAGATCTGCTGGCTCAATTGCCGGAATCAAAGATTCGAGGTTATAAACCGGGCCGATTTTCCTTTAATGTAAAAGGCGGGCGGTGCGGATCGTGTCAAGGCGACGGTGTGAAAAAAATTGAGATGCACTTTTTGCCGGATGTTTATGTGCAGTGTGAAGTGTGTAAGGGCTCCCGCTATAACCGGGAGACGCTGGAGATCACTTACAAAGGGAAAACGATTGCCGATGTGTTGAATATGAGCGTGGAAGAAGCTCTGGATTTCTTCAAGAATATTCCTCAGATTCAGAGGAAGCTGCAAACCCTTCACGACGTAGGTTTGGGATATATTAAACTAGGACAACGGGCAACGACACTTTCAGGAGGCGAAGCCCAACGTGTAAAACTTTCCAGCGAACTGTCTCGTATTGGTACCGGTCGTACAATTTATATTCTCGATGAACCCACAACCGGTCTCCACTTTGAGGATGTCCGTATGCTTCTGGTCGTACTTGGAAGACTGGTGGAGAAGGGTAATTCAGTTATTGTTATTGAGCATAACCTGGATGTCATCAAGACAGCTGACTGGATCATTGATCTCGGACCGGAGGGGGGAGATGATGGCGGTACCGTTGTTGCCGAAGGGACGCCGGAACAGGTGGCCAAAGAGCGTAAATCATATACAGGTCAATTCCTGAAATCTATTTTGAACAGCAGTTAGAAGATAAATGGCATCCGATATTGATCAGCTATGTGTTAACACTCTCCGATTTCTGGCGGTGGATATGGTGGAAGAGGCCAAGTCAGGTCATCCCGGCATGCCGCTGGGAGCAGCTCCTATGACTCATGTACTCTGGTCGCGCTTTCTGAAGCACAATCCCCGAAATCCAAATTGGTTTAATCGAGACAGGTTCATCCTTTCTGCAGGACACGGATCTTCCCTTCTTTATGGACTCCTGCATCTGCACGGATATGACCTGTCTATCGACGAACTTAAGAACTTCCGGCAGTGGAAGAGCAAGACGCCCGGGCACCCGGAATATGGCCTGACGGCAGGAGTGGAGTGCACTACCGGTCCACTAGGGCAGGGATTTGCTATGGGTGTTGGGATGGCAATGGCGGAAAAGTTTCTGGCGGAGAAATTCAACCGTCCCGGATTCAATATAGTTGACCACTATACCTATGCTATTATTTCTGATGGCGACCTTATGGAAGGGATATCCTCGGAAGCGGCGTCACTGGCCGGATTGTGGGGACTGGGAAAGCTCATCTATCTCTACGACAGCAACAGGATTTCAATTGAAGGGAGTACAGATCTGTCTTTTACTGAAGATGTGGAGGGACGCTTTCGTTCACACGGTTGGCATGTATTGAGGGTAAATGACGGTACGGATATTGACGCCATTGAACGGGCCATAGCTAAGGCACAACAGAGTGGGGATCGACCTTCCTTCGTGATGGTCAAAACGAATATAGGCTACGGTAGCCCCAAGCAGGACAACGCTTCGTCTCACGGTGCTCCGCTGGGAACTGATGCAGCTCAAGCCACCAAAGAGAAGCTGGACTGGCCAGCGGAACCTGCGTTCCATATTCCTGAGAAAGTTCAGGAGTTTTACGCCGGAAGACTGGAGTCGCTGGTGAATAATGAGAACAAGTGGAATAATCTGCTGAAAGCGTTTGAGGCAGAACATGAGGAGTTGGCGGCAAGCTTCAAAGAAACTATGGCAGGAAAGCTGCCGGAGGGGTGGAAGGATAATCTACAGGAGTTTTCTGCAGCGGATGGACTCATAGCCACACGGAGTGCCTCAGGCCAGGTACTGAACATACTGGCTCAAAAGATAGACAACTTTATGGGCGGCTCAGCTGACCTGGCTCCATCTAACAAGACGGTGCTGGCTGAGAAGGAGATGTTTGGATTGAACGGCAGCTGGGGCCCGAACATTCACTTCGGCGTACGGGAGCATGCCATGGCTGCTGTCAGTAATGGAGCTGCTCTCCACGGTGGAGTAAGGCCGTATGCCGGCACATTTCTGGTCTTTTCAGACTATATGCGACCGGCTTTACGGTTGGCAGCGCTAATGCAGACGAAGACGATCTTCATTTTTACTCATGATAGTATTGGTGTTGGGGAAGATGGACCCACACATCAACCCATCGAGCATATCATGTCGCTGAGGGCCATTCCAGGACTGATGGTTTTCCGTCCCGCTGACGCCATTGAAACGGCTCTTGCTTGGGAGATGGCACTGGAAGCGGATGGGCCTGTGGCGCTACTATTAAGCCGGCAGAAACTCCCGGTGCTTAATCCTGCACCGGACGGAGATGGAATGTCACGCGGTGCTTACATCATATCTGACAGCACTGCAAAACCTGATGTTCTGTTGATTGCTACCGGTTCTGAAGTACATCTGGCTCTGAAGAGCAAAGGAATTCTGGAGAATGAGGGCATATCAATTCGAGTAGTATCCATGCCTTCTTGGGAGTTGTTTGAAAGTCAGATAGATGATTATCGCCGCGATTTATTTCCTTCTGACGTACCAAAACTGGCCATCGAAGCCGGCATTACTCAGGGGTGGCAGAAATACGCTGATGATGTCATTGGCTTGGATCGCTTCGGAGCTTCGGCTCCCGGACCGGAAGTATTCGAAAATTTTGGATTTACTATTGAAAACGTTGTAAAACGTGTAAGGAACTTGCTTAACAACAATTATTCGCATTGAAGAGGAAGTCATAGAAAAATGGATAAATGTTATATTGATGAGTGGAGGAATTGTGAGTAGTAAAGCAGCGATGGCAGTAGCAGTAAAAAGGCACTCAATAATCATTAATAAACCAATTCAAAAGGTTTTGCTGTGTGTATAAGTGAATTAATATTGTGGTTCTTAATTTCAATCAAAACTTTGTGATGTGGAACATTTTAACTTGAAAACCTCCCCTTTTTCCCCTCCTTGGCAAGGAGGGGTGAAGGGGTGGTCTGACCTAATATTGTTAACCTCTCTTACAGGAGATTATTGAAAATGAAAACTATGGATGAGTTACGCCCAAATTTTGGCTATTGGGAAAAAACAAAGGACCTAATTGATCAATGTATTGACTTAATGCTCAACTTTCGCCAGAGCGGTCATCCCGGTGGATCTCGCTCTAAGGTACACGGATTGGTGACGACCCTCCTCTCCGGAGTCATGAGATGGGACATCCGGGAACCGGGGAAGCGGTTCGGCGATCGATTCGTCCTCGTAGCTGGGCATACGAATCCACTGGTCTATGGTGCCCTGGCAGTTTTTAATGAAACTCTCCGCGTGAAATTTAATCAGACCGGTGATGAGAAGTACCTCGTAAACAATGCCCCGGAGAGAGCACTCTATTGGGAAGACCTGCTGACACTGCGACGGCGAGGAGGCTTATCTGGGCATGCTGAAATGGCTGGAAAGACCCTTTTCTTCAAATTCAATACCGGGCCGTCCGGTCACGGATCTCCAGCTGCTGTAGGGGAAGCTTTCGCCCTCAAATATGCTGGCTGTGAAGAAGTGAAAGTTATTGCCTTTGAAGGTGAAGGAGGTCTCACCACAGGTGCGGCGCATGAGTCCAAGAATTCCGCCTACGGTTTGGGTTTGGGTAATCTTGTCTATTTCCTGGACTGGAATGATTACGGCATTGATGACCGTGCGTTCAGTTCAGTGGTAAGCGGAACGCCTGTGGATTGGTTCGAGCCATACGGCTGGCGTGTGGAAGGGACTGAAGAAGGCGAAAACTGGGAAG
>CAZHRR010000001.1:55281-84734 GCA_964534955.1 uncultured bacterium | reverse complement strand
GAAGTACGGCGTGGAGTTCGACGGTTTCGGAAAACCTGCACCTGCGGAGTATGATGCTCAAAAAGAGCAGTCCCGTCACAATTTGGAGGTAGTAATGGATGTACTGCGCCGGGATCAGGAATTAGTAGACTATCTGGCCGACACGCTGATAGGACTGGGCGATTCCGTGCCGGCGGAGATTGATACCTGCAACGTCGCTGCAGGGAATCCAATAAACGATCCAGTGCTTATGGATTATGAGAACTATCCTGAGGGGCTTTTCCTTCCGCCTGGTACCAAGGCTCCTAACCGTAAGGCGCTGGCTACTTTCGGCTCGTGGATCAACTCCTACTGTCGGGAAAAGTATGGGCGTCCACTGGTGATTGTCTCTTCCGCAGATCTGGCCGACTCGACCAATATCTCCGGCTTCGGCAAAGGGTGGAATGGCTCGCCGGACTTCGGATTCTACGAGCGGGATACGAACTTGGAAGGGACGATCCTGCCCCAGGCTATCACTGAGTTCTGCAATGCCGGTATCATGGCTGGCTTGGCAACGGTCAATTTTTCCCATGATCCATACGGAGAGTACAACGGATTTTTCGGCGCCTCATCCACCTACGGATCATTTTCGTATCTGATGTACGGTCTCATGCGGTTGTTCAGTCAGGTAGCTCAGGACTCTGAACTGAAGGTGGGTCGTGTGATCTGGGTGGCTGGTCACTCGGGACCGGAGACAGCCGAAGACGCCCGGACGCACTTTGGCATATTTTCTCCTGGAGTGACGCAACTGTTCCCCGAGGGAGCTGTCGTAAATCTCCATCCGTGGGTGTACAACGAAGTAGCGCCCATGCTCGGTGCCGCCATGGCTACTCAAATTCCTATCATTGCACTTCATCTAACCCGCCCGCCTGTGGAAATCCCTGACCGCGAAGCTCTTGGAATGGCATCGTACATGGAAGCGGCCAAAGGTGCTTATGTCATCAGGGAGTATAATGCGGACCATCCGAAGGAGGGAGTTGTGATTGTCCGGGGGACGAGCTCTACAGCTAACTTAGTGAATCTTCTACCACGCCTGAATGATGAGGGGCCAAATGTAAAGATCGTGTATGCAGGATCGTGGGTACTTTTCCAGCGACAGAGCGAGGAGTACCGCAGAAAGACCCTGTCGCCGGAAGAGATAAATGATGCCATGATTATTACTAATGGTTCTCTGTCTCAGATGCGTAATTGGATGGTAAACAAGGGTGTGGCTGACTATTCTCTCTCCTCCGACTGGGACAATAGATGGCGTACCGGCGGCAGTATCGAGGATGTAGTAGAAGAAGCGCATCTCTCGGTAGAGTGGATCTGGAAGGGGATTGAGCGGTTTGCGGCTGAGTGTGATGAGCGGCGGGAGTTATTACGAAAACTGTTCGAAGATTAGAAAGCAGGAAAATGAGCGACAGACCCGATTTCATATCAGGGATTTATAACTATTGTGATTATATCTGTAAGAACTGTGTTAACACGGACAAATGTTACCTCTACTGGTCGGAGCGGCATCCTGAAGAAGCTGAGATGGATTTCGATAAGACCACAGAACGAATCATAGAGGAGTTTGGTGAAGATGTTTTTGAGATTGACGAAGAATGGGAAGAGCCCATTGAAGAAAAGCTGAAACGGGAGCAGGATAGAGAGCGGGCCATGGAGATTATCAAGCCGGCGAAAGAGATATACAGGATTGCCTTACCTCTCCTGCGGGAGATTGGAGATAATGTTGATCCGGACGATAAATCTTTGGATACCGCTTTGGACAATATTGCCAGCAATTGCGCTCTCATCAGCGCCAAGTATTACAGGGCTGTCCACGGCATACCTGAAGATCCCAAGGCGGAAATCAATATGGGTGATTATTATGGTCTCGATGACAGCGAAAAGACTTTTCTTGCCATGAAAGGTTTTATCTGGAATCTGAAGAGCGGCTGCACAGTACTGTCTGAAAAGATGCCTGTTTACAGTAAAAAGTGCAAAAGACTAATTGAACTTGCTGATTTGATATTTGACAGAATAGAGGACGTACACCTGCCTCTCGTACAAACATTGATTGAGAAGAACCGGGAGAGATTTGACGAGGATGAGTAGGTCTTGGTGGAGTTGTATGTAAATACCATACAATTGTATGGCTAAAGCATACAAGTATGATTAAGATAATAACAATAATTGGTATCCGATGATGAGAGTTTAATAGAGAATGGATAAAGCACAGGAAGGAATTAATTATTCTTGGATGAACTGTTGATGAGATAGATATGTTTACAGACTATGTAGAAAATTTTAGGTTTTTTCAAGTTTTTTGTGGTTTACGAATTTTTAACTCGGGAGGTATGAGGTATGATGAATTTAAATGAATTCAAATCTGGTATTTATAAGCAACAGTATGATTACAAGAGTTTCTCACCCTCACCTATAAACTGCGATTGGACCTGGTCTGATCCAGCGATCAACGTCTTGTTAGAAGAAGCTACCCGCGCTCTTGGGGAATTGAATGCCTATACACTCATTGTACCAGATGTGGACCTGTTTATCAGGATGCACATCGTGAAGGAAGCGGTTACATCAAGCCGGATAGAAGGTACTCGCACAGATATGGATGAAGCTGTAATGGATATCAAAAACATTCAGCCTGAAAGGAGAGACGACTGGCAGGAGATTCAGAATTATATTGAAGCAATGAACAGTGCCATCACCGACTTGGAAAAACTGCCGCTATCGAACCGCATGCTTAGGAATACTCACAGGATCCTGATGTCCGGAGTTCGTGGTGAACATAAGGATCCGGGCGAATTTAGGCACAGTCAGAATTGGATTGGCGGCACTAGTCTGAGGGATGCGTTTTTCATTCCACCGAGTCATGAAGAATTGCCGGATTTAATGGGTGATCTCGAAAAGTTTTGGCATAGCACATCTATTCACGTGCCGGACCTAATACGGATAGCTATCAGCCATTATCAGTTCGAAACTGTCCACCCTTTTCTGGACGGTAACGGGCGTATTGGACGTTTACTAATAACACTTTACCTCGTTAGCAAAGGCCTCTTGAAAAAGCCATCTCTTTATCTGTCTTCCTATCTGGAAAAGAATAAGGAGGCTTACTACGACGCACTGACTGTTGTCAGGGGTTCAAACGATTTGGGACACTGGGTGAGATTTTTCCTGAAAGCAGTCTTTGAAACAGCAAACGATGGAAAACAGACATTTGATAGGGTTATGAACCTTAAAACTGAGATAGATGAAACATTGTTGTCCTTTGGAAGACGTGCAGAAAATGCCGGACGGCTCATTAGTGCACTCTATAAACAACCTTCAGTATCTATTCACAGTGTGATTCAGATAACGGGTCTCAAGAAATGGGCGGCGAATGAACTCCTCAAAGAGTTTGTAAAACAGGGTATTCTACAAGAAACAACGGGCTTTGCACGAAACAGAGTTTATGAATTCACCAGATATGTGGAGATATTCCATACCGAGGAGTAATCTGTCAACCAGTTGTAATCGGACATCTCACACTATAGATTTTTATGGTGTGGAATATAATTATTATCTCACACTATAGATATTTATAGATTGGTTTGATACTCTAATGTCAAACTATAGTCATAATATGGGAATGAAAGATCTGTCATGCATAGGTTTATTGCATATAAAAAGAGGGTGCAACTCATTACACGCCCCTCCGCTTGACTTAACTGCAGGCAGGTGGTAAAGGAAGTTCACCTATCCGAGGAGTGGATATGGATGGGGATTGAGCGGTTTACGGCTGAATGAAAGGAACGCTCGACTCATCAGAGAAACGAGACAACCGAATAGTGATATTACTACTGGTTTTGACTATATATTTGCAATCGCTTCAACCTGACATTAAATTATAACTTGTATTTTTCTAATCAAGCCAGCTATTTCCTTCATGTCGTTCTGAGCATGGGAGCCAACCTCGGGTAGAATAGAAATGACAGACAGCCATATAACGGACGCCGAACCGAGGGAAGAAGATCTTCTGGCGGAACAGACCCTCCGACCCAATTCTTTCGATGATTTTGTGGGACAGAAAGAGGTAGTGGAGAATCTAAGCCTTTACATCGAAGCAGCAAAGAAGCGGGATGAAGCCCTCGACCACGTGTTGCTCTTCGGCCCACCGGGACTCGGTAAAACAACTCTCGCTTTCATCATCGCCAAGGAGATTAACGCAAATCTGAAGCAGTCATCCGGTCCAGTGCTGGAGCGGGCAGGAGATCTGGCCGGACTGCTCACCAACCTCCAGTTCCGGGATGTGCTCTTCATAGATGAAGTTCACCGGCTGAATAACGTGGTGGAGGAGTACCTGTATTCAGCTATGGAAGATTATCATATTGACATCATGATTGACCGGGGTCCCAGTGCCCGGTCTGTGCAGTTGAACCTGGAGAAGTTTACACTTATTGGCGCCACCACGAGATTGGGTAATCTGACTTCACCCATGAGAGATCGCTTTGGTGTAGTACTTCGGGTTGATTTTTATAATGACGACGATCTTTTTCAAATTATCAAGCGGTCCGCTTCTATTCTGGATGTCTCCATTGATGATAATGGAGCCAAAGAGCTTGCTGGACGGTCTCGAGGAACTCCCCGGGTGGCAAATCGTATTCTCCGGCGGACGCGTGACTATGCCCAAGTAAAAGCTGATGGAGTTATTACGGAAGAGGTGGCTAAAAAGTCATTGGAAAAACTGGCAATTGATGACGTGGGATTGGATGGTATGGATCGTCTGATTTTATCAACCCTCGTGGAGAAGTTTCAGGGAGGACCTGTGGGAATAAATTCACTGAGTGTGGCCATCGGAGAGGATGCCCATACCATCGAGGATGTGTATGAACCGTTCCTGATCAAAGAGGGGTTCATTCAGAGGACGTCCAGAGGCCGGATTGCTCAGGACAGGACCTTCGGGTACCTTGGAGTAACAAGACCTGAAGATCAGCAGGATTTATTTTAATCAAGGAGACTAATAGATGTTTCAGAAAAGAGTAAAACTAAGATTAACTGATTTTGATTACCATTTGCCTAAGGCGAGGATTGCCCAAACTCCAGCGCCGCGTCGTGACTATGCAAGGATGATGGTATTGCACAGGAAAACCAGGAAAATCGAACACCGTAAGTTCTGCAATCTGCATGAGTATATGAGAAAGAATGACCTGCTTATTATCAACACTACCAAAGTGTTCCCTGCCCGGCTTTTCGCTGTAAAGGATCGGACAGATGCTCAAGTGGAGGTTTTTCTTCTTCGGGAACTGGAGAACGATTTATGGGAGGTTTTAGTAAAGCCAGCCAGGAAGGTCCGCATAGGAAACAAACTTCACTTCACTGATAAGGTACATTGTGATGTTATTGACAACACTGTTTCCGGCGGTCGTGTAGTTCGTTTTGACTATCCGGGAGATGATTTCTATAAGATCATTGATAGTATCGGGAATTCCCCGCTGCCTCCTTATATCAAGCGTAAGGCTACTACAAAGGACAAGAAACGATATCAGACAGTTTATGCTGATAGTCGGGGTGCAGTCGCTGCTCCTACAGGTGGGCTCCATTTTACCGAGGGGTTGATGAAAAAACTGAAGGCTAAGGGAGTGAAAATTAAGCCTTGTACACTACATATCGGTCTAGGCACTTTTCGGCCGATTCAAGTAGAGGATTTGACGCGTCATCAGATGGACTCAGAATTTTATGAGGTGCCGCCTGAAACCGCTTTGGCGATCAATGAAGCCCGGGAGAAAGAGAAGAAGATTGTTGCAGTGGGGACATCATCGGTTAGGGCACTGGAGACTGTAGTGGTTTCAGGATTCCAGGTAGCACCGAGAAGAGGGTGGACAGATAAGTTTATCTACCCGCCGTATGATTTCAAAATGACAGATGGGATGGTTACGAATTTTCATATGCCGAAATCTACGCTTCTCATGCTCGTCAGTGCTTTTGCAGACAGGGAGTTCATTCTAGATGCATACAAACTGGCCATCAATAAGAAGTACCGTTTCCTGAGCTACGGCGACAGTATGCTCATTCTCTGATATAAGTGAAATGTCGGCAGTCGCTATTATTGTGGGAGCTGGTCAAGGCCTGCGGTTTAAATCAGAATCTCAAACTCCTAAGCAGTTTCTGAAACTGGGCGGTAAATCCCTCATCATCAGATCCCTCCAATCATTCCTTACCTCAGATGCTATAGCCGAATGTGTACTGGTGGTACCGGAGGATGCAGTCGATAGGCTTATAGAGGAAGCTGCACAGAATGCATCAGGTAAAACCGTTCGTGTAATTGTGGGTGGGAAGCGTCGTCAGGACAGTGTCCGCCGGGGCGTTGAGGCAGTGGAAGGTGCAGATGTTGTGGCCGTTCACGATGCTGTCAGACCATTCATTCGTACTGAATGGATATCCAAGATAATAAACCTTTGTAATAATCATGACGGAGCAATTGTAGCCTTACCTGTAAGTAATACCTTGAAAAAGGTCGTAGACGGGAAAATCAGCCAGACAGTCAATAGGGAGGATATCTGGCAGGCACAAACACCTCAAGCTTTTAGGCGGGAGGCACTGCTGAAAGCGTACGATAGTGTTGATTGGAAAAACCTGCAGGTGACGGATGAAGCACAGCTGTTAGAGATTGCGGGGAAGAGCGTGGCAATTGTTGCCGGCAGCAGCGAGAATATTAAGATTACAACTCAGGATGACTGGTCTAAGGCAGAAATGATCTGGGAGCAACGGCATGGAGATTAGAACAGGAATAGGATATGATGTTCACGTATTAGCTGAGGGAGAATCGTTAGTGCTTGGGGGAGTTAATATCCCGTACAACAAGGGAACCCGAGGCCATTCTGATGGTGATGTGCTAATCCACGCCATGGTTGACGCCCTTCTGGGTGCTGCGGGCTTGGGTGACATTGGGAAGTTTTTCCCGAGTGAAGATGATACTTGGGAAGGCATTTCAAGCTTGCTCTTTCTGGAAAAAGTTCTGGAGGAGTTGAAAAGCACCGGAATGGGGATCATTAATGTTGACTCTACGGTCGTTATTCAGGAACCGAGAATCTCTCCTTACATGGATGAAATGATCGAGGGAGTAGCCAAGGTACTTTCCGTGGAACCCCATCGTATTTCTATTAAGGCAACTACCACAGACGGTTTGGGTATCATTGGTCGCGGCGAGGGAGTAGCAGCGCTGGCAGTGGCCACCCTCAGGATGAGCTGATCTATCCCTGAATTTCCCTCATACGCCAAGGTTAATATTGGACTGAAAATATCAGGCCGCCGCCCTGATGGTCTACACACCATTTGTACTGTTTTCCAGGAAATTTCACTAAAGGATACAGTACGCATTGAGCCCTCGAACAGTGGTTTTCAGTTTACATGCAACAGTTCTCATATACCTCAAGATGAAACCAATCTCTGCGTTAGGGCTTGGAGCGCTCTCAAGCAGCGAGGCGCTGACATTCCGGATGTACACATTGAGTTGGACAAGCTGATACCGGCAGGAGCTGGTTTGGGTGGTGGTTCGAGCAATGCCGCCGCAGTTCTATGTGGAGTCAACCAGCTTTTTGAGCTGGGATATTCAGATGAGGATTTAGAGAGTATAGCAGTCACGCTGGGGGCAGATGTACCATTTTTCATCAAGGGAGGTGCACAATATGCTGAAGGAATTGGGGATGAGCTTTCTCCGGCACAACTTCCGGATATGGGAGCCATAGTCCTGGTAACACCACCGACGAGTATCTCTACAGCATGGGCGTATGCGGAAGCGATAAAATACTTGCCAGATGGCTATTCTACGGGTAAGTTTGCCGCCGCTTCAGGTACTTTTGAAGACTGGAAGCTTTTTGAGAACGACTTTGAACCTCTGGTGTTTCAAACATATCCAGAGATTGGCACGATCAAGGACCGCCTGTTTAAATCAAAGGCGGTATTTGCCAGTTTGTCGGGGAGTGGCTCGACTGTGTTTGGGATTTTCGAGGATGAAGCAGATGCCCGCAGGGCACTGTCATCGTTCTCCTCATCCCTCCAAACCTTTCTTGCTCATCCCATAAAGATTAGGAATGAAGATTGTTGAACGTCCGCAATCTGAAATTCGTGCACAGCATCCTGTGGACAATCAGATAATTGATTTGCCGGGTCGTCTAAGGGCAGGACAGCGGCCTTTGGAGCCGTTAGTCGTGGTTCGAATCCACGCCCGGCAGCACAGTATTTGAAAATAGTTGATAAAAAACATGAAGATATTTAGCGGCAGATCAAACCAACCCTTGGCAGCAGAAATCGCTGAAAAAGTCGGGCTGCCATTAGGCAAGGTGGAGATTCGACAGTTCAGTGATGGCGAATTGTGGGTGAAATACACTGAAAATATTCGTGGGGAAGATGTATTTATCATCCAATCCACTAATTCTCCTGCTGAAAATATTCTGGAGCTGGTGCTGCTCATTGATGCTGCTGTGCGTGCGTCTGCGAATAGGGTGACAGCAGTTATCCCTTATTATGGTTACGGTCGCCAGGACAGGAAGGATCAGCCTCGTGTTCCTATATCAGCCCGGGTTATGATTGATCTTATTAGCAGTGTAGGTGTTAACCGGATCCTGACGATGGATATGCATTCATCTCAGATTCAAGGCTTTACAACTCTGCCGTTTGATCACCTCTATGCGAGGCAGGTTCTGTTTGATCGGCTAAGGCAGCTCGATCTTCATCCTGACAGGACAGCTATACTGGCACCAGATGTGGGGAGTACTCCTATGGCGCAATCATTCGCCAAACATTTGGGTGTCGGTTTTGCTTTGGTGGAAAAGCGCCGGACAGCTCCAAATCGAGCTGAGATTATGCACTTGATTGGTGATCTGGACGGTAAGCAGGTCATTATTCTTGATGATATGATTGATACGGGTGGAACAATTGTAAATGCCGGTAATGCTGCTCTGGAAAAAGGTGCTGAAAGTGTGATTGCTGTAGCTACACACGGAATTTTATCGGGGGAAGCGCCGAAGATATTTTCTGAATCGGAGATAGAAAAGGTAATCGTCTCTAACACGGTAAATCTGCCTGACGAACGAAAGTTTGACAAATTGGAAGTAATATCTGTTGCAGGACTCTTTGCGAGGGCGCTTGAGTGTATTCACAACGGTGAATCTATCAGCGCACTCTTTAAGTTCTAATTCTGGAGGAAATCATGGCCAACGAATTTAAGCTGGAAATAGAGAAACGGGATAAGCTGGGCAAAAAAGCAGTCAAGGCACTGCGAGCTGAGGGGAAAATCCCTGGAGTGTTCTATACCGCTCAAATGGATGCAGCCCCGTTTTTCATCGAGCGCCGCCATCTGCACGACGCATTACAGTCACAATCACATGTATATGCGGTAAGCGTAGGCGGCAAGAAACTGTATGCAATCTTAAAGGAAATCCAGTACCATCCGGTAACGGATGAGATACTTCACTTGGATCTGTATGGTGTGAGCCTTGCAGACAAGATTACCCTTTCTGTTCCCATAATATTGGAAGGTGAATCAGTGGGTGTAAATGAAGGCGGCATTATGAGTCAGAGTCTTATGGAACTTGAAATCCAATGCTTGGCAACAGCTGTCCCTGAAGCCATTAGGATAGATGTAACTAAACTGGAAATGAATGAAGCTCGACATGTTGATGATCTTGAACTTGTAGAGGGGATTGAAGTGCTGACCCCTGAAGATACCACAATAGTTTCTGTCACTGCACCTAGAGAAGAAGTACTCGAACCGGAAATCCCAACTGAAGAGGAAATTGAACTCGAAGGTGAAGAAGCTCTTGAAGAGGGTGAAGAGGCTGAAGAAGCTCCTGAGGAAGGTAAAGAGGGTGCCGAAGAATCTGCCGGTGACAAGGAAGATAGAGGCGCGTCTGAGTGATTGCTTTCTTAGGACTTGGTAATGTTGGATCACAGTATACCCACACCAAGCACAACTTTGGATTCTGGGTTGTGGATGAACTCGTTCACCGCATGAACCTCTCTTTTCGGCCCGGAAAGGGAGACTATGTTTATACTGAATCAGTCAAGGGTGATGAGGTCTTGTGGGTGAAGCCCACATCCGGCATGAATATTAGCGGCGTTCCGGTGAAAGATGTTAGAGATCGGTGGCAGATCGATCTGGCCGACTTATATGTAATCGTAGATGATGTAGACCTGCCGTTGGGTACGATGAGAGTTCGCCCACGCGGCGGTGACGGTTGTCACCGTGGATTGGAGTCAGTGATATATTACCTCGGAAGCACAGACTTCCCACGGATCAGGATGGGAATTGGAACATCAGAACAGATGCGTCCGGCTGAAGACTTCGTTCTGAAACCGTTTCGTAAGCAGGATCAGAAGTTGGCTGATGAGATGGTACAACGCGGAGCCGATGCGGCGGAATCCATATTGATAAAAGGTATAGAAAGGACGATGTCAGAATACAACAGATTAGAAACAGAGGAGATAGCTGAGGAATGAATTTTTACTATATGATACCTTCAGCAGGTGTATTGGCACTCATTTATGCTTTGATCAAGTCGTCGTGGGTCAACAAACAGGATCCCGGTAACGAGAAGATGGTAGAAATTGGTACAGCTGTGAGGGAAGGCGCCATGGCATTCCTCGCCAGAGAGTATAAGGTTTTGGCCGTGTTTGTAATTGCTGTAGCTGCTTTATTGGCGTGGGGTAACGTGTCTGATAAAACGAGCATGGTTGCCGTAAGTTTCGTAATCGGAGCCCTTTGCAGCGGTTTGGCCGGTTTTTTTGGCATGAGAGTGGCTACGGCCGCTAATAACCGTACGACGCAGGCCGCCCGCAAGAGTCTCAATGCCGCCCTCGGTGTTGCTTTTGCCGGTGGATCAGTCATGGGTATGAGTGTCGTTGGTCTCGGAGTTATTGGTCTCTCGTCTCTGTTTTATCTTTATGGCGGACTGAATGAAAGCGCTGATCGCCAGCATGTAATGACACTCCTCTCCGGATTTGCCATGGGCGCCTCATCTATTGCACTTTTTGCCCGTGTGGGTGGCGGTATTTATACCAAAGCTGCCGACGTGGGAGCTGACCTTGTTGGAAAGGTTGAGGCTGGCATCCCCGAGGACGATCCCCGCAATCCGGCAACTATTGCTGATAATGTCGGTGACAATGTTGGTGATGTAGCCGGTATGGGTGCTGACCTGTTCGAATCATATGTGGGTTCCATTATTGGTGCCATGGTTTTGGCAGCTGCAGCTGGTCACACAAACCTGGTTATGTTGCCACTGTTTTTAGCTGGGACTGGAATTATTGTTTCTATCATCGGTACATTTTTTGTTAGAACCAAAGAAGGCGGTAATCCCCAGTCTGCACTTAATATAGGCACGTATGGAGCCGGACTGTTAATGCTGGTGGCAAGTTACTTTATCATACAGCAGTTTGTACCTGAAGCAGTTCCCCTGAAAGGGAAATTAGTTGAAGGGATAGATATCTTTGGTGCCACAATCGCCGGTTTAGTGGCAGGGATTCTCGTGGGGACGTTTACTGAGTACTACACGGCAGAATCCCGCGGACCAGCGAGAAACATCTCCAAATCGAGTGAAACCGGTGCGGCTACAAATATAATTTCCGGATTGGCGAACGGAATGCAATCAACGGTATTTCCGGTTCTCAGCATTGCCATTGCAATTATAGTAGCATACAATTTTGCGGGTCTTTATGGTATTGCAATTGCGGCATTAGGGATGCTTTCTACTACGGGGATACAATTGGCAGTGGATGCTTACGGTCCTATTGCAGATAACGCCGGCGGCTGTGCTGAAATGGCAGAACTGCCGTCAGAAGTCCGTGAAAGAACTGATAAATTGGATGCAGTGGGGAACACCACTGCTGCCATAGGAAAGGGATTTGCCATCGGTTCGGCAGCATTGACAGCTTTGGCTCTGTTCGGTGCTTACCAGACGAAAGTAGGTCTGGATTCAATTGATATCATGAAGCCCACGGTTATGGCTGGACTTCTTATCGGGGGCATGCTGCCATTTCTCTTTTCGTCTTTCGCCATGCGGGCTGTAGGCGAAGCTGCCTTCGAAATGATTGAGGAAGTCAGAAGACAGTTTCGAGAGATAGAAGGTTTACTGGAAGGAAAAGCTAAAGCTGACCATGCCCGTTGTGTGGACATAGCTACTGCGGCGGCCATCAAGCGGATGATTGCCCCGGGATTGCTGGCAGTTCTCACACCTGTCTTCTTCGGGTTGGTGCTGAAAAACCCGGAGATGCTGGGAGGCGTTCTGGCTGGAGTAACAGTAAGCGGAGTGCTGCTCGCCATCTTCATGGCTAATGCCGGCGGCTCTTGGGATAATGCAAAAAAGTATATTGAAAGTGGTGCTTACGGCGGCAAGGGTAGCGATGCTCACAAAGCATCTGTAGTTGGAGATACTGTAGGTGATCCCTTTAAAGATACTGCGGGACCTTCCTTGAATATCTTGATCAAACTTATGTCGGTGGTATCACTTGTGATTGCACCGATGATTAAATAACTGGAGAGAAGATGAAATACTACGAAACACTCTATATCGTTAAGTCTGAATTTGAAGATGATCGTCTGGATAAAATCCAAGAAGAGGTAGATGTATACGCGAAAAATAGCGGAGGTAAAATCATAAATTCATACGTATGGGGTAAGCGTCGTTTGGCATACGCAGTGGATAAAGAACGATATGGCACATATGTTCTTCTCCAGTATAGGACTGAAAATGAGTTCATTGATGAGTTCAATAATTGGTTCGAGCTGCACAAATCCATTTTGGCACATATGACCATCAGACTGGATGAGGCACCAGAAGTGAAGGAGATCAGATCGTCCGAACCAACGGAAACCGACGACGACTCTTCTTCTGAAACAGAACAGCCTGAACAGGCAGCAGACATAAGCGCTTAGGGAGGATAGAAAATGGCATTTATGTATAGGCGTCGAATTTGCAAGTTTTGCGAAGATCGCGATCTTGAGATTAATTACAAAAACGTTAAAGTGATCCGAAAGTTTGTGACAGATCAGGGTAAGATTATGCCGGCTCGTATAACCGGGGTATGTGCAAAGCATCAGCGAAAGCTTTCACAAGCTATCAAGCGTGCCAGAAATATCGCCCTTATGTCATATACAGGAGAGGAATTCAACAAATAGTCAAGGGAGATCAGTGTAATGGCTAAAAGATCCAGCGGGCAGGTTATACTCCGAAAGAAGGTAGATTCACTCGGTGAAGTGGGTGATGTAGTTACTGTAAAACCCGGCTACGCCCGAAATTTTCTTATTCCAAGAGGATTTGCTGTGGAAGCAACACCTGGAAATGTCAGAATGGTTGAAGCTCAAAAGGAACAGGAAGAAACGCGGCAGGCTAAGGCCCTTTCAGATGTAAAAGTAACAGCTGCCAAGCTGGGGGAGATGAAACTCTCGGCTCCCGTACAAGTTGGTGAGGAGGACAAGGTGTTTGGCTCAGTGACAGCTATGACTGTTGCTGAACTGCTGCAGGCTGAGGGCTATAATATAGATAAGAGGCATGTCATTCTGCCGGAACCCATTAAGGCGCTGGGAGTCTATGATGTTCCAGTCAAACTTGATCACGATGTAGAGGCAACGGTTAGAGTTTACGTGATTAAAGAGTAATTCAATTTACATGTGGAAGGAAGAAAAGCCCTGATGTTCAGGGCTTTTTTGTTTTGATAATGTTGTACCTGCAGCTATTTCAGCAGGAGAACTTTCCTCGTCTGTGAGAATTTCCCAGCTTCAATTCTAACTAAGTAGATACCGCTGCTGACGGTTCTTCCCGAGTCATCCCTGCCGCTCCATCGAATATGATGGGTACCTGTTTCTGTTACATTGTTCAAGAGGGTGTGCACTTTCCTGCCGAGTATATCATATACAGTGATGTTCACCTGGTTTGTAACAGGGAGCTGAAATCGTAGCGATGTTACCGCATTAAACGGGTTGGGATAAGCGGGTGAGAGGGAAAATATCTTGGCAATTGGAAAAGAGTCTGCTGACTCCATTATAGCATTCGGTGGTGCATCTGTTGTAATCTTGACAGCCACACCTTCTGCCGGCATTACAGCCCCTGCAGCAAGATGTTGATTGAAGAGGTACTGTACACCCAGGTTCTGATTGGGTGACTCGATGCCAACTGTGGCATAGTTACCATCGGCATCAATATCATTAATTTGCTGATACTGAAAGAGGATTTCCCCATCACCGGTAGCTGTCGGATAAATAGAAGGATCGAAGAGAATCAGCTGAAATGTTTCCCGTACACAGTCTGGGCAGTTTTCGTCGTCTTCTCCGTTGGCAACGTTATCCCATTGTATTACCAGCCGACCATCTGATGCGTCGTACCAGACATAGACATGGAACGGCTCTGTACCGTTATTGTCATCGAGGTCATCCATGAATGGAGCTATCATACCTGATGGTCCCATGGACATGGGTATGGAGAAATTCCAGAAATAGTCAATGGGGCATAGCACAAATGAAATCCATCCATTTGAGCAGACGGTGATGGAATCGTACCACGATCCGTAGTAGCGAAATGAGAATCCAATTGGAATATCAATATGTGTGTCGTCTGACAGTCCGAGATCTTCACCGATGCCACCTTCCTCAGGATTAAGCTCTATCCAATCATAAACGGGTGCTTCTTCATATCCCGTATCACCGTTGTCGTAAGCCCAGTAGCCGTAGTCGTCAGGAGGTAAAGGGTCTGTTGCTTCAACAGGTCCCACCAAGAGTGAAATGGTATCGGCAGCTATGGATTCGCCACCCATCTCAAACTCAACACGAAAGCGGACTCTACTGCCACGGGGGATATCCGCAGTTAATCCAGTGACAACGTTACTTGTCTGTTCAGAAGCAAATGAACCGATATCCACAACTTCAGTTGTGAAGGTGGAATTGATGGTGCCTTCGTCTAAGGCTGAAAGCCCGACTGATACATCCAGGAAATCTTCTTCAGATAGATTGGTTATTTCGAGAGACAACTCAAAGCCCTGATTTGCCTCGACATATTCCTCTTGGGAAGCTAGAACAGGAAAAACGTCGAAATGCCCATAAACGGGAGGATCAAAAGGAGTCCCGTCATCCTCCACAAACATAAGAGAAATTTTCTTTTGCAGAAACTGCTCAAGATTAAGATACAGATGCAGTTCTGTTCCATCGGCTACATCTGAAAAATCTATGTTCAGTTCTCCATCCGGGCCTGAAACTCCCTTGCCGATCAGTTCGCCATCGAGAATGAGTGCCCCCACAACATTCTTCAAAGGAACGCCATCGCCATCTGATACAATCGTCTGGATAAAGGATTGATGCAACTCAGGTGCCTCCTCCATATCTGCTGAAAGCTGACTGGGTATTGTCAGCCATATCGGGAGACTAGGGTCACCAAGGATTCCATAGACATGATGATAGAATTCCACTTCTTCTCCCGGACCAGAAAGCTGGGGGAACTCATATATAAGGGCCTGTTTACCACTAAAGAGCGCTGGTCCCAACTCAGCAGTTCTGTTTTCTAACAGATTATCCCACATAGTGCCGCAGATGACGTTGTTATACTTTGTGTCGGTGTCCAAGTCAGACGGGCCTATGACTGCAGCAGCTCCCTTTGGATTCGAAGGTGTCCCTTTGGTAATGAGTTCTTCTCCAAAACACTTTGCAGGCCCGGTCTGAGGATAGAGGTCTGCGCCGAAATCTCCGGTATTACAGACAAAGCTCATTACGACAGGCAGTTTCCAGCCATGATTGAGATTGTTCAAGTCTTCTATATAGAAACTGGGCCGGTGCCAGCCGTGGGAGTTTCCCCAGCCTCTGTAGTTAATGATTCCTGCACCATTGGTCCACGATTCTGCAATCAGAGGATTCTCTATGACTTGGTAATTCATGTGGAAGTAGGCTGTATCAATGCTGGTGTAACCATAACCGTATAATTTCTCCATCAGCCACTGGGATGTCCAGACGGGTGTCACCGGCCACTGTTCCGGTGGAACTTCCATACCATCGTTCGTCTTGTAATTTCCCGCAACGAGAAGGGCGTTATTCAGGTAATCCAGTTCTTCATTGGCTTGGATGTTATCCATGCGAACATATTCCATGCTGCGAACCTTTACATTAATAAGATCACCGATATTACGTACCGACCACCGCCCGATAAAGAATTGAGGATCAAGTACGTCGTAATGTTCTGATTCAGGATCCTCATCGAAAAATGTGTAGGGATAATCGGTTACATCTTCTTCATCTTCATTGATGGAAGCGATGAAAAAAGTTGGTATTGTGAAATCACCGTTTACATCTCCTACCAGCAGGACATATTCCAGAAGAGGATGAGATGCATGATAAGCCTCAAGATAAGTTTTAATCTCAGTAGATGTTTCCAGGTTCTCTTCATCAAGAGCGATGATTTCGACATTATATCCCTGTGTTCGTTTGAAAGCAGCAAAGTCATCTCCGTAAACGGGGATTCCGTCAGGGTTTGTCAGCACATCTCTAAGTTGACTGTCGGCAAGGATAATCAGATAATCACCACGTGTCAGGTGAGTTATCTCTCCCTGGGAGATGAGGTGCTTTCTCGAAAGAGGTACTACAGTATCGGCAGCCGTAGCAAGGGAAGTGAAGACTAAAATTGAGCTTAATAATTTCAAGTTAATGTTCATTTCAATAACATAACCTTACTGACTGATTCAAAGTCCCCAGCACTCATTCGCAGGAAATATAAGCCGCTGGAGAGATTCCCCGCATCCCAAATTACCTCATGCTTACCACTCACTCTTCTACTATTCACCAGTTCCTCTGCCTTCCTCCCGAGGATGTCATAGATGACCAGTTCCACATCTTCTGCTTGGGGCAGGTAATATCGAATAGTCGCCGTTGAGTTGAAAGGATTGGGGTAACACTCTTCCAGGACAAAACGATCAGGGGGACTGTCTGATGGATCCTTGACGTGACCTTCTGCAATTCGACCTATAATTATGAGTTCATCAATAGCCAATCCGCGATACTCAATAGAATTATCCGGTATGATACCTATTTCCATGGATTGCAGTTCCCCGAGACTGCCTAGGGGGTAAATCTCGTTGTGATTGACCCAGTTTTGCGCTGTCCACCAGATGACTGTACTGTCTTGTGACCCGGCAATAACAATGTAGGCGCTGTCAAGATCCCACTCAAGTTCGTACTTCAATTCAGGTAATAGTGCATAGTCTTCGGCGATATTAATTCCTGAAAGATTGGTTGCAATCGATATGATCTCCTGTGGATAAGTCAGATCACTTTGAGAGAGGAGGGAGCTATTCTCGACCGTCCAGTCTCCAGCAATGACCTGCCATTCGCTGAGATCATCGAAGGATTCTGAGTAAAGTTCTTCAGAGGGATCCATGTCAATCACCAGTAATGTGTCCGATAAAATCTCAGTTTGGAGAAACTCCGGGAACAGGCCCTCAGCGTACAGCTTGATTTGGTAAACTCCCTCAGGAAGTATATGTTCAAATTCACCTGAAATATTTTCATTAATGACTGTACCGTGGTAATCAGTAATCTCCAGATTGATAAAACCGGAGAACGATTCGGGCGTAGTTGTGTTCATACTTAAGAGATACTCCGGCAGAGGCTGAAGAGCTGCATCGTGTGTCAGAATAGCTGTGCTGGTAGGTGTAACCTCACTGCTGTACGTCTCATAGCCGCGGGAACTTACATGGAGAGAGTAAGTTCCGGCATCCAGAATCCGTCGATACCTGCCGAATTCATCTGTTAGCCTTGGCTGTAGCATAGGTCCGCTCAATTCAGAGATCTCTACACGAGCCGAGATAGCATCACTTGTCTCGGCGTCAGTGATTATCCCTGTGATCTGGTATGCGGGCGCTCCTGAGTCACCCTGACCGTAGCCCATGGCACGGTTCATCAGATAGAAGGCTGCAACAACGTGTTTTTCAATTGTTTCTTCTATTAACTCGATCTCATCGGGTTGAATGTTTTCTGAACCCACTTCGATAAGGTACTGAATACAGCCCGTGGCGGTGTAGAACCAGTCATGAGCATTACCCCGGCGGGAGGAGCTCCAGACCGGGAGGTAATAACCGTCTCCGGTTTCATTGGGGAGCAGTCCAGCAATTGCTTCACCGATCGATGATATGACTGTTCCGTCAGGAGACATCTTTTCACCACCCCACATCCAGGGATAGATCACCTGTTCAGACACATTTCCTGAGCGCGAGCTGTGGTAGGCAATGGAGAGCAAGAATCGCTCCTCCAATGCCATGTCCCGGATGGCTTCTGTTTCGAGCTCAGAAAAAGGAGCCTCTCCCCTGTAGTAGTCAAAGTGTGCTTGATAAGTCCCGCTGCTGTTATCTTCCTCCCATATTCCATCTCCAAAAATCCAGTTGAAATCATAGTTGCGGTTTAGATCCACTCCATCCGAATCATTGCCGATGCCCTCCAGGAAGTCAAACAGACCGTCTTGGTCGGTATCTCGTTTGTTCTTCCGATACGTTACGTCTTGAAGCCACTCTTCTCCTTCGGTATAGCCGTGGACAACAGTGAGACCTTCCGGATTATGGGTAGGCACTATCCATATTTCAGATGATTCCAGGATTGCCCTCATATTTTGCAGGTGGGACAGATTGTCATCGGGATGGAGGAACATGTCAATGAGCTCCATAGTGATTTCCACACCATAGATTTCCTCCGCGTGACACTGACCAAGAAAAAGTACGCGAGGTTCATCCTCTCTGGTATTGGCGTTGTAGGAGAGCCTGACAGCCCAGAAGGGGAGACCATCCTCCGTCGATTGACCGATCTCTTTCAGGTGGTAGATAATACCGCTGCCGGGATAGAAGTCTGAGGGATTGGTATTACTGCCAAATTCTTCGTCCCACTGGGCGAGCTGGTCAGCGATCTCCTCGTAAGTATGGTAGCGTTCCGATATAGGGCTTTGAGCTCCTACCGGTACAGAACCGAGAAGAAGAAATGTGAGAAGTAGATATAACTTTGTGTGTTTATTAAGTACCATCATAATTTCAGGTGAATTTAACCCTTTTCCCGGATTTTCAGATGTATCATAAGTGCTTGAAGAATATGATTATCCCGAATACACTGTGTATTTCAGGCAGAATTTCGCAAATTAATATCTTTGCTGGATGAAACTTATGTGCTAATGAATCTTTCGAACAGAATTAAATTGAGTGCAAAGATGTTGAGAAAAATTATTTGGATGACAATGTTCTTGGGGATGTTTACATCCACTTGGGCAGGAACTGTAGACCCTTTTCACTATGTGAAGGAAGGATCAGGGTTTGATCGCATTCAGTTTCGGATAGGTGAAGTAAGTATCATTAATGAAGGTGAATTTTCTCGGATCGAGTCGGGAAGCTATGGTACCACCAGCGAATACGGTCTCCCGGAGCTTCCTGCCTTTTCTACCATGTACCAGATTGATCCGGGAAAACTCTACCGTGTTGATTTCACAGTGATAGATTCACATATGCTGGAGAATATCAAAATTTATCCTCATCAGCCTCCCAGATCAGAAATAGGATTTCAATACAATAGCCCATTCTATTCGTCAACTGCGCCTTACCCTGCTGAAAACCTGACAGTTTCCGAGCCGCAAGTCATGCGTGGCTTAAACCTCATAAACATCGGGGTTGTCCCTTTCATTTATCATCCTGCAGAAAACAGATTAGAGATATTCGACGAAATAGAGATTACTGTAGAGGAAATAGGTGATTCCGGTATAACAGATTATGATATGATGCCTCGATCCAGGGCATTCGAACCTCTCTATGAACAGCTGGTTGCTAACTATGTTGAGTCATCAGAAGAGGAGTATCAACAGCCGGCTGTACTTTATATCTGTGGCGGTTCTTCTGAATCTAACTCCTATTTTCAGCAGTTGGTGGAGTGGCGGCGACAGCGCGGATATAAGGTTTATACGGCTTCCCTTGATGAGGCTGGGACAACCGCCAATGACATCAGGGATTATATAATCTTTGCTTACTCCCGGTTTAATCCTCCTCCGGAGTATGTTGCACTTGTGGGAGACGCCAACGGTTCATTCGGTGTGCCGACTTATTACGAGGATTGGGGACATAACTATTATGGCAACCAGTGTGAGGGAGACCAGCCGTACGCTCAACTTATCGGTGATGACCTGCTCCCGGAAGTATTTATTGGACGAATATCCGTTCGATCTACCAGTGATCTGTCGACCGTCGTCAATAAGATTATTAGCTACGAGAAGGCAGAGTATCTGGAGGATATCCTGGGATACTATGAGCGGGCTGCCCTGGTGGGAGATCCCAGTAGTTCGGGGATTTCCACTGTTATTACCAACGAATATATTGAGGAAGTCATGGATGCCTATGGCGTGGAAGATATCCGCACCAACTTTGGCTCCGGGAACTATGCTAACTGGATGCGCAATCAGCTTTCCGATGGTGTTCTTTACTTTAACTACCGGGGTTATCTCGGGGTAAGCGGGTTTAGCAGTTCAGATGTTGATCAGGCGAACAACGGTTACATGCTGCCGTTGGCATCTGTTATCACCTGTGGGACGGGATCTTTTTCTGAGGATAATACCGCACTGTCTGAAAAATTCCTTCGTGCTGGCACTGCAACTACACCGGAAGGTGCTGTAGCAGCTGTCGGTACTGCAACATGGAATACTCACACCTTGTTCAACAATATCGTAGATATGGGACTGTATGACGGTCTCTTCGTAAAAGGGTTAGAAACTGCCGGTGCTGGTTTGGCAAGCGGGAAACTTGCTCTCTATGCAGCTTATCCTACCAATCCATATAACTGGGTAAATGCTTTTTCACAGTGGAACAATCTCATGGGTGATCCTGCTACACATATGTGGACGGATACTCCTGCTATCTTATATGCAGAGCATACAGAAGCTGTCTATTTGGGCACCAATTTTCTAGATATATTGATAGTGGGTGAGCAGAGCCAGCCCATTAGGGATGCGCTCGTTTCTGTTGTGTCATCGGATGGCGAAATGCAGCATATTGAACGCACGAATGAATTGGGAGAGGCGCTTCTGATTTTTGATTCGCCGGTAGAAAGTGACCTGACAATAACAGTCACTAAACGGAATTATAAACCATACCAGGGATCAATTTCGCTCCTTGCGGGTGATATACTGGTAAACTTCGATGGTACTTCTAATATTTCTGTAAATGATGATAGCGGGAATGTGGATGGTGTGGTGAATCCGGGTGAACTCATAGGCTTATCTCTCCCGCTGAAAAACTATGGGTCTGAAAGTGCCACAGGTGTAGTTGCGCACTTAACTGCTGGATCTGAACTGGTGACCGTAATGGATTCAGTAGTTGCTTACGGTGAGATCGCTCCGGGTGAATCAATCTACGGTGATCAATTTACCTTTGTTTTGGCATCCTCTGCGGTTCAAAGTGAATATATGGATTTACGTCTCGAGATAACTGATGATCTGGATAACATATGGCAGGCAGCCATCCCTGTGGGAGTCAGCGGCAGTCTGCTTCAGATCCACGATCTTGATATAGCCAATCCCGGAGAAACATCTGAACTGACGATAGTACTAAAGAACGATGGTGAAGTTGAGTGTGGAGATGTAGTTGCGCACGTGAGTTATCATGGAGATCTGTTGGAGATTGTTGACAGCATCAGTACTTGGGGTTCTATCCCACCGGGAGAGTATGTGCCATCCCAAGACGGTTTCACTGTTTCTGTTTCAGAAGATGTAATTAATGGGACTATGATTCCGCTTAATGTCAATATTCAGAGCAGTGCAGGGTATGACCAGACTGAAGTATATCATCTCCAAGTGGGTGAAATCTCGGTCACGGATCCCCTCGGCCCGGATGAGTACGGATATTATATCTATGATATGGGTGATATCGGTTACGAACTGGCACCTTATTACGACTGGATTGAGGTCGATCCCGGGTATGGCGGGGATGGGACTGATCTGTATATCAGTGACTATGGTGACGGAAGTTTTACTAATTCCATTAGACATGTAGATCTCCCCTTCACGTTTCGCTTCTACGGTGTTGATTATAACGAGATAACTGTATGTTCAAATGGTTGGATAGCTCTCGGATATTCCACATTGGAGTCGTTCCGGAACTATCCGATCCCTGGACCGGGAGGACCGTCTCCGATGATTGCTGCCTTCTGGGATGATCTAAAGACTTCAAGTGGTGGAGACGTATATGGCTATTCTGATCCGAATGGAGAGTACGTAATTATAGAGTGGTCCGATATGAGGACTCAGAACAACAACCATTTTGAGTCATTCCAGATAATCCTTTATGATGTATCTGCCCCACCTTATGGTGATGGTGAGATAAAGATTCAGTACAAAGAGTTTAACAACACGTCATCTGGGAACTTCAGCGGATATACTCCCATTCACGGAGGATATTCTACGATTGGGATTGAGGATCACATGGCTGCCCGGGGCCTACAGTACACGTTTGACAATGAATATCCTACAGCTGCGGCTGAACTTGAAGATGAATCAGCCATTTTCATTACCACCCGGACGTCATCAGCTCTGCCTATGCCGGCTATTACTATTTCTACGGAGTTCATTGAAATGTATGTCGAACCGGAGGAGACAGCAAATAGTGATTTCATAATCACAAACACCGGAGACGAGGGCTCAGTTCTCGACTATTCCGTAGGAAAGGAACCTGTATCACCTTTTGAAATCAGTGCTGGCGGGCCGGATGAATATGGTTACGAGTGGAGCGATTCAAATACAGACCCGAGCTTGAGTTATGATTGGATTAATATTCCCACAAGTAATGAAGTAACGTTTACTCACAACGATGTTGCCTCTGGGCCATTTGATATCGGGTTTGAGTTCCCTTTCTACGGGGAGACTTACACACAGTGCATCATCAATCCAAATGGCTGGGTGGGTTTTGGAGAGGATTGGACCAGTTGGCAAAATACGGATATTCCTGATCCGGATGCACCAAGGCCGGCTGTTCTCGGTTTTTGGGATGACTTGGATCCGCTGCAGGGTGGGTCTGTGTATTACTACAATATGATGGATAAATTCGTGATCTGGTTTGATGATGTGATTCACTATCCTGGTAACTCCAACGGTACATACAACTTTCAAATGGTTCTGCATGCTAACGGGGAAGTGCAATTCAACTATCAATCTGTATCAGGTGTTACCGACTCACAGACAATTGGTATCCAAAACGCCAGCGGCACCATTGGTCTCCAAGTAATCTACAACGGTGATTACGTGAACGACAATCTCTCCGTCTATTTGCGGACACATCCTTCGGTTGATTGGCTCACGTTATCAGGAGAAATTGAGGGGAGCCTTACTTTTGGCGAATCGGGTGTGGTTAGTGTTATTGCAGACGCTTCTGGCCTTCTTCCCGGAGAATATCCTGCTCTTATCACAGTGGCATCCAATGCGCAGCCGTTGGAATACATCCCCATAAACCTGACAGTTATGGGTAATCTTCCACCCGTAGCTGAAGACGATTATTACACTGTTGCGGAGGATGACACGTTATCTGTGGGAGTAGAGGAAGGTGTGTTAGCCAACGATTCTGACAATGAAGGAGATCCTTTGGTAGTGGAGATTCTGGAGGAGCCTGCGGCAGGAGATCTTACATTGCAGGAGGATGGTTCGTTTATCTACATCCCGGAAGCCGATTTCTATGGAGAAGACAATTTCAGCTACACAGTGAGCGACTCTTCCCAGTCAGATATCGCCCAAGCGATAATAACTGTGGAATCTGAGAATGATCCACCGGGAGACTTTGAAATACTGTCACCTGTCCTGGATACGATCATCGTTATCACTGCTGAGAATTTAAGAGATTCACTTGCATTTCAGTGGAGTGAATCTGAGAACGTTGATGGAGATGAGATTCTATACAGCCTGACAAATATTGAGGGTTTGGATTTTCTTGAGGAGTTTACAGAGATGGACTCAACTCAACTTGTCATCGCTAATGAAGAACTGGCAGCGCTCATGTATGATGATATGGTGTCCGGCTTGTGGAATGTGAGCGCTGATGATGGAGAATTTATTGTTCTTGCCGATAACGGACCTTTTGCTTTGACCATTGATAAGACATCCATGAGTGTAGAGGCTGCATCCGTTCCGACAGAGTATGCTTTGCATCAGAACTATCCCAACCCTTTCAATCCCGTAACAACGATCGTCTTCGATCTTCCTGAGGCGACAGATGTCCAGATAGAGATTTTTAATGTTCTTGGTCAGCGGGTACGGACTCTGGTAAACCGTTCCTACCAGCCGGGAAGCTATCGGTTGCAATGGGATGGCAGAAGTGATTCTCGGGCAGCTGCTCCGTCGGGGATGTACGTATGTCGCATTCAGGCTGGAGACTATATCCAAGAGCGGAAGCTGCTCCTTATGAAGTAGCTTTCGCCTCACCTGACAACCATACTCTGAAAATGTTTCAATTGGATTACGAATGGGAGTGGCTAGTGGTAGCCACTCTTGTTTTTCTGACACTCCTGCTCATTGTGCTGGGTCTGAGAGAGTTTCTGCAGCTTTCCCGTTCTATAACTAAAATCCCTATTCGAATTCATGTAAACGGTTCACGAGGGAAATCGTCTGTTACTCGCTTGATTTCAGCTGGATTGAAAGCGGGAGGATTGAAGGTTTTGGCAAAAACGACTGGAACTGCCCCCCGTGTGATAGATTTTTTCGGCCAAGACCGTCCTATTCACCGTCTCAGATCTGCATCCATAAGCGAACAGATCAAGATTTTAGAGAATTTCTCTGCCCAGAAACCCGATGCCGTCGTGTTGGAGTGTATGGCTGTTCAACCACAGTATCAGTGGATTTGTGAACAGCAGATGGTTCGCGCCACTTTAGGGGTGATCACTAATGTGAGACCCGATCATTTAGCGGAAACGGGACCATCACTAAAGGATGTGGCATTGTCATTAAGCAACACCATCCCGAAAAATGGGCAGGTGATTATTGGAGGAGGTAACTTTTCCACAGAATTCGAAGCAGTGGCTGCCAAGCGAGATACGAAAGTGAATATTGTAGGAACTGATACTGTCTCAGCAGAAGACATTGCTTCTTTCCCAGAGACTGTACATGAAGATAATATAGCTGTTGCCTTGAGAACTTGTGAATTGGCTGGGATAGATCGCAGTGCTGCCCTTGAGGGGATGCTTACAGCTGCACCTGATCCTGGAGCTGCAGCGTTCATGGAACTTCATTCCGGCAAAAAGAAAAACATGTTCTTTAATGCTCTGGCTGCCAATGATCCGGAATCGACGAGTGTACTCTGGTCGTTGGCATATGAGAAGTCCTCCCGCCGGAAGGTTTGTATTTTTCTCAATTCCAGAGAGGACCGCCGTCAGCGGACACGCCAGCTCCTGCGGCTAATCGGGAATCAGATATTGCCCGATCTCCTTGTCATACGCGGAGACCATATCCCTGTTGTGCACAATAAAGACGGGATGAAGGTTAAAATATTCCCTGATTCAACCCAACCAGAGGAAGTAGCCGGGTATCTCATGGAACTGGATGACCACTTGATATTTGCCATGGGGAATATTGTAGGATGGGGGCATGAATTCTTGGATCATCTACGGGAGAATTACCTCAGTGATTGAGATTGCATTAGGTCTTGGGATTGTCCTTAGTTTGATTCTGACGGAGACACTCGGGGTAACCGCTGGAGGACTGATTGTACCCGGTTACATTGCACTCTATCTGCACGACCCCATGAGGGTAATCGGGACATTTTCCGTAAGTTTGGTTGTATTCTGGATCGTACGTCTTCTCAGTTTCCGTATGCTGATTTTTGGTAAACGCCGGCTGGTTATCTGTTTACTCCTGGGCTTCCTCCTTGGTGCTCTTTCCAAGCAGTATCTCTTTTTCGCCGAAGAACAGATGAGTCTTGCCGCCATCGGTAATATTATCCCTGGGCTCATTGCCAGTTGGATGGTTCGTCAGGGAGTTGTTCGCACCATTAGCGTTGTTTTGATAACTGCTGTGATTGTACAGCTTACTCTTATGGTGATTGGGTTGGAGGTTCCTCATGTTTAGGCCTCATATTCAGAGGCTGGAGGTGCTTATAATTCTGGCGCTCTTTTCAGTTGGGCTATTTTATTGGGCAGCAAAGTCAACAGTGGTGGTAAAAGCGCGGGGGTACGACTTGAAGTTGGCTGCGGCAGAGAAAATGGCTGAAGCCATGAGCGTCCTTAAGGAAGTTCGTCTGGGGAGTGAGGGGGTTATCGTGGAAGACAATCCTAATGATCCCAATGGTACTATGTTAGTTGGATCGGAGTACACTCCCATTACCACTGATAGGGGGAATTTAGATTCCAAGCTTACTACCCTAAATTCTAACTTTTCGGCAGGAGTAGTCGATATGCTCTTGGCAGCAAATGTGAAGAAAGGTGATACTATTGCGGTAGCGTTTACCGGATCTATGCCGGGAGCGAACTTGGCCGTTTTAGCTGCTTGTGAAACCATGGATATTCACCCTGTAGTCATTACCTCTGTAGGAGCCTCGGAGTGGGGAGCTACTGACCCTTATTTCACATGGGTAGATATGGAAGCTGAACTGTTTAGTCGGGGTGTGTTCAAATCTGCTTCAATAGCAGCATCTGTTGGTGGAGGAGGTGATATAGGAAAAGGACTTAGCAGACGCGGTCGAGATCTTCTCTGGAAAGCCATCTACCGGAACAATCTTCCACTTATTCAAGAGAAGTCTCTCAAAGCGAGCATCGCCAGAAGAATGAATGTGTTTAATGATGTCCTTCCCCTGTCTCAGTATAAAGTTTATCTCAATGTGGGAGGAGGGGCAGCCAGTGTAGGTCCCAGAATCAATGCTCGCTTGGTCCCTGCGGGATTGTCCTCAGCCGCATTACTGAAAGGGGGACTGGCAGACTGCGTTCTTAAACGATTTGTTGATGAGGGCATTCCCATTATTCACATCCATAGTATTGATGAGCTTGCGGCAAAGTATGATTTTCCATTTCCACCTGTCCCCTTGCCTGAAATTGGAGAAGGGCAGATATTCGCCCGTCTTACTTTTAACCGAACCGTATCGTTCATTGCCCTCATCCTGTCATTGGGAAGCCTGACAGCAGTAGGGTTGAGCAGCCATAGAAAGATAAAGGAGGCCATGGAGTATGATCCGGAAGCTTCACTATAGAAAACCATTAGCGGTCATTCTCCTTTTATTACCTATGCTGTTCTCCACTGGAATGTCAAAAACTGTGTCGCCTGAACAGAAAGATAAGAAAGAGATTCTTGTCATTGGGGGGAAGCGGAGAACGTATTACCAGCTTCATCAGGATGAACTGGTGTATAACATTACAGGTCCGCAGCGATTGAGAATTATTACCCGCCGGGCGGTTCCCAGAAGAGACAATAAAATGCGATCTTTTGGTTACAGCATGACACTGGATGAAGAGGATGAGCTGATAGTGGAGCACGAACAAAAACGCTCTAAGGGAGTTACGTCGTCTCAGCATCCGGGCCACGGCTATACCCGTTCAGGTAAATACTATCTGAACATTCCCAGCGGCCAACATACCTTAATCCTCCGTCCCCTGACTAAGCACAGCGCACCTGTTTTGATTCGTCTTCTTGCTGATCGATTCGAGAAAAAAGAGAAGGGTCATCTACTCATCCCAGATGACGAGACAACGAAAAAACATCTGCAGGTTGTTGATAAGAAATATCGCTACTATGAATTGGTTCCCGGGGCAAAGATGAAGCTCAGCGTAAAAGATGTAAATGAGGTGCTTATCCTGAGTCGTCTGGGGTTCGAGGACGGTATGCCCGATGAAGAAAACTATCGATTGAGAATTTGGAGGGATGAGAAACTCCTGGGTACTTATTTCCTTTTGTCCGAAAAATCTGAGGGTAGTACTATTGTGGAAGACAAAGATATCGTACCCGGGAAACGCCGCACCTGCGAGGTAGAAGTTGATGGCTCAGAGCATATGGTAATGGTGGAACTTCTTGATAAAGGAAAGCGGGTCTATCTTAGGTGTATCGGCTATGAGTAAGATAAAAACTACTTCGTTTATGCTCATTTCACTATTGGTGATTCACCCGGCAGTAACGCAGTCATTTCTTGAGCGGTTGCGAGTGCCCATCTACGTGGAACCATCCTTGGCTATCGGGTACGACAGCAATATGCTCAGGTTTTCATCTGTTGAGATGGAAGAGACTGTTCTTGTGGATGCAACTTTGGGGGATACGAAAACATTTGATAGTGAGATAATCTATCCACAGGTAGAAATTATGTTCAATCCTGTGCTTTCTTTAGAACACGAGACAAACATCCGTTTTTCATTCGGACGGGCTCAGTATGGGCAGTCTAAAAACAAATCTTATTCGTCATTTTCATTCAGAATCGAGTATCACCTTGGCTTCTATCAATGGCTCAAAGCTGGGTACTCGCTGCAACCTGACCTTTATCTAAGACCTTACCGGGATACTGACTCCATATCAAAATTGCCCAATCCATGCAGCTTTGCCAACGAAACGATTTTTCTTTCGTACAGCCGTCCATTAACACGACATGTTTGGGTAATGGTGAATGGAAAGCGTACGAGTCAGTACTACGACTCCAATTTTACCGAATTTGACACGGAGGTTACAGCAGGATACATACGCTTAGGTATGAAACCCCTCAGCTGGCTGCAGCCATCCATTTGGTGGGAAAAAGGTGGAGCGAATAATACCACCTTTGGAGATGGTTTTATGGGGACATCCTTAGACCGTTCATATCGCTTTAATCGAGCTGGAGCAAAGATTGAGTGGATATTAAAGCAGCATTCAATGAAGGTTGAGTTTTCGATTGATTATGATAAACGTCTCTATAAAACCGAAAGCGCTGAGGATCCTCTTCACAGTGGTCGAAGTCATGATGACTATCGTTATAAAGTGCATTTGGAAAAGGAATTCATTAACGGTGTGGTGGTTAGAGGAGATGTGCGCTATCGGGAGAGAGTGATAAATTCTGACTTTGGTTGGGTAAAGGATCTGAAAAGCTTTCGAAAGACTGAGTTCTGGCTTACGTTCAGTTACAAACTTGTCTTAGACCTGTTCTACTAAGGTAGCAATGAATAGATACATAAATACCGCAATGGCCATGGGGTTATTCTTCATTAGTGGATGTATTTCTCCTTCGGAGCCGTCAGGAGTAAAGACGGAAAACATGATAAAGCTGGAGACAGTGGGATACTGCCGTGATTTGGATTTGAATGATTCGATTCTTGTAGCCGCAGCGGATCAAAACGGTTATGTTGTCTATTCCATTGAGTTTGGCAATGACGGTTCATTTTCCTACGAGGAAATATTTGGTACTGAACCCGGAGATCATGAGGGGGAAGAATTCCAGGGTGGCGAGATTCACATTGCCAGCCGTTACAACTATTTTCTGCTAATGGATCAAGCAGATGCTCTGTACTACGT
>CAZHRR010000001.1:23541-55181 GCA_964534955.1 uncultured bacterium | reverse complement strand
AATCAGGATGCCGAAAATCTCTACCTTGGCGACAGTCTGATGGTCTTGGCAAATTCACAGCTTGGTGTAACCGTTTTTCGTCAGAACAGCGACGGCAGTCTGAATGACAGCACTTTTGCCACGTATAGTATCAATGGAGGATACGAGGTACAGACAGTAATGACTCAGGATGGTGTGGTATTTGCCGGACTTTCCAATGATGGTGGCTGTCACATTGCCCAATTGAACAATAACGGAGGGGTTAATTCAGAGATAAAGATCGCCGAAGGTTACACTGTTCGCGGCATCCATCTGAAAAGTGGTGTTTTAGCTCTGGCTTGTGGCAGTGACGGTGTTTTATTGTATGAATGGAATGGGATTGAATCATCATCGCCGGTGACAGAGGTAGGTCGACTAAACTCGGATTACGCTTATAACGTGAAAGTGTACGACACAAAAAACATTTTTGCAGCAACTCGAGCAGGTATACAGCTTTTCCAGATAGGAGATTAAATGAAGTATCTGATGTTTATACTATTGGTTTCTTCGATCTTGACAGCACAGTTTGATTGGCAGGATAACGGTGTGCCCCTTCGCCAGGGTGCTCATATTGAGTGGCAGCGGACTGGGACAGTTGGTGAAAACGGAGAAGTCATTTTGGTCTGGTCGGATACTCGTAATGGTGATCGTAATGTTTATGCGCAGAAAGTTGACGAATCAGGACAAAACCTCTGGGGAGATGATGGATTGTCAGTAGTTTTGGAGAATGGACGTCAGGAGGACCCACTTGCCATATCCGATGGTGTTGGAGGTGCTTATATTGTTTGGATAGATTATCGTTATGAACCTGATGACGGTGATGTTTTTGCTCAGCATCTGCTGTCAGATGGTTCTCTGGATTGGGCAGATGGAGGGGTAGCTCTCTCTGTCGTTGAAGGACCGCAAGAGTTTCTAAATATGTGTTCTGACGGGATTGGAGGTGCCTTCGTTATCTGGAATGACCGGTCTGCGGGATCATCTCCCGGAGGAGACATTTACGCTACCCGTCTTTCTCAGACAGGTGAAATTATAGAAGCTGGTACCGGGAAGGCAATCATTACAGATGGAAGTAACCGGGGAAGTATCAGTCTGGAAGCTGGGGGGGAAGGGTACGCCAATTTAGTGTGGAGTAGAATGCCCATGATAGATTGGACAGTACTAATGGGCCAGAGGTTGGATCTGGAATGTGAAACACTCTGGTCAGAACCTGAACAGGGCGGAATGCTGCTTATCGCGTCCCCTTCCGGTGATATAAAAGCGCCAAGGGTTACGTATGTCAGCGGAGACACTGCGGTTGTTGTTTGGGAGGATTACCGCAACAGTTCTGTGAGTGCTGATGTATTCCTCCAATTCATTGACGGCAATGGGAATGAACTTTTGGCCAGCGGGGGCATCGATATCTGCACCCATCCCGGGAAGCAGAGTGTTCCTCGTGTCAAAGCTGATAACAGTACAGCGTACATAGTATGGGAAGACTTCCGCAACCATCCTCTATGGGGAGATGTGTACGGTCAGGCAGTGAGTACAGACGGGACACTTCTTTGGGAAGATGACGGGAAACCCATCTCCACGGCATTTCGAAAACAGATAGAACCACGGCTGGTTGCAGACGGATTTTCCGGAGTCTATTTCATCTGGATGGATGAGCGTAATGCCGAGTACCCGCAGAATGATATTTTCTTGCAGCATGTTAACCTTGAAGGAGTTGAAAGTTTTGAGGCAGATGGAATAGCTATATCCCAGGCGGCAAATTTCCAGTTCAATCCTCTGGTACGGCCTGACGGAAGCGGAGGAACATTCGCCTGTTGGGGAGATCAGCGAACAGGGAGCATAGGACTTTATGTCCAGCACGTTACACCTGAAAGTGGTGTCACTTTTGCCGAGGATGGATTGGAGATATATTATGGCATCGGCGGAGATGCCCTTTATCATCAGGCACTGATCCTGGATGACAACAAGACTCTCATCTATTGGCAGGATATGCGTGCTGGTGGAGAGAATCCCCAGACTTATGGTGTGATTGTCACCCCCGATTTTGAACCAGCTGAAGCACTGAACGGAACTCTTCTTTCAGCCAATTCACATCAATTGATACCACAAGCCGTTGCAGTAAATAATCGCATTTTCCTCTCGTTTCAAGGAAAGGATGAAGAAGGAGCGCTGATCCAGTATTACCAGGTTCTCGATTACGAATTGAATACTATCGGTGATCCTTTGGGTTCACCAGTTTACGAGAATCTATTCGGTTTCAATCAGGAATACGCAACTCTGACTGCTGGAGAGGATGGTTTTATTTACTTTGCTTTTTCAGATATAAGGGAGTCGGACTATGATATTTATCTACAGAAGTTTTCTTCTGACGGAGAACCACAATGGGCGGATGGTGGCATCCTTGTGGGTGGGTTATCGAACGATGATATTGTTCAAGCAGTAGCACCTCTTCCAGGTACCGGTTGTGTAGTATCATGGACCGGAGGACCTTGGAACGACTTGAACATTTTTGCTCAAGCTGTGGATGGGAACGGAGTAGTAGTACCTGGATGGCTTGAAGAGCCCATGGTTGTATCTGATGCGGAAGGGTATCAGCAAAATGCCCAGATGCTTCGATCAGGTGACAGTTTTACCCTCATCTGGGAAGATACCCGGAACCAGAACAGCGACATTTTTGCTCAGGTCATCAGTTCTGACGGAGTTACTTTGGGTGAAACCGATGGATTTGCTGTTGTCGAAAAGATTAATGACCAGAAAATGCCGGCAGCTTCTTTCAATGCTTCTACAAATGAGGTCTTTATCTGCTGGGAGGATTTTGAGTCTGGTTTCGATTTTGATCTGTTGTACGCGACCATTAATATAAACGATTTAATAGTGAGTGAGGAAAGTATCATCTCATCTGAAGATGGTGACCAGCTGGGGCCAGAAGTTGGACTAAGTAACGAGGCTCAATATCTGCTGGCCTGGCGGGACTCGCGAGATGGTGGTGAACCGGACATTTACTATCAGCAGCTTGGGCCGGAGGGTGCCGTCTATCCCGAGGGGGGAACAGTAGTCTGTGAGGAACCATTCGCACAGGTAACTCCGCTTATCGCCCGCTACAACAGTAACGATGATGCCCACTTAATAGTATGGCAGGACATGCGCAGCTCAGGAAAGGAAGAACTTAGGAATCTCTATGCGCAGTCAGTAACAATTGAAGAATCAACTGTTGAGCCTGAAGATTTGTATCCCGAGAAAATAGTGCTTCATCAAAACTATCCAAATCCGTTCAACCCTTCCACAACCATCCATTACGACTTACCTGCAAACGCCTCTGTAGAGTTGAGGATATATGATCTGTTAGGTAGAAATGTAAAAACTTTGGTGAGTGACGAATTGGAAGGCGGCTACTATCAGGCAGTGTGGGATGGAAGTGATGACACAGGTAATTCCATGCCTTCAGGATTGTACATTTATTCATTCATTGTGAGGTCGTTGGAGAGTAATCAAAGTTTCACAAAGACGCGGAAGATGGTTTTGCTGAAGTGAATTTAGACACCGAAAATGTTGCTGTGGTACTTCCTGACCGCCCTGCCCGAAATAAGTAAGGCGGATGTGTTTTGGGTGGCAATGTGGTGCTATAGTTAGAGAAAGTGATAGAAGATGCCACAAGTGCTGCCTTAAGCGTGGTTCGGGAGGCGGAAAATAAAGCAATCAGGTGAGATTTTCTCTAATTGCACTAAAGTATATAATTTTATGGATTTTTATGGGTTTTTCACTTTGAATTAAGGGAAAAAAATCTGAAATTTGTATTCGGATTAAATACAAAGGAGTAAAATGAAGGTACTTACTGTAAGATTACCAAGTTCCCTCGAAAAGAAATTGAGAGTTAAGGCTGAGGCAGAGCACAGGACTCTATCGGAGCAGATAAAGAAGTATATTACTGATGGGATTCTTTCAGAGGAATATCCAGACCTACCGCTGTCATTTGTTAGGGAAACCTTAGAAGCGAAGAAGGAAATTGAGGCGGGTCTTGGCAGGGAATACACATTTGGCGTAATAGATTGAAGGTCATAGCCTCCAATCACTTCCTGAAGTTTAAAAAGAAATCCCCTGAGAAACTCCAGCTTGCTATTGATAAACAAGTTAAAGAAATCTTAGCAACCCCAAACGTGGGTGAATTAAAAATGGGGAACTTAAAAGGAATTCGCGTTCACAAGTTCAAGTTCGGTCCTCAGTTGCTACTTCTATCTTATGAAGTTAAAAAAGACAATTTGTTTCTTTATACTATTGGCTCTCATGAGAGTTTTTATGAAAAACTAAAAAGATATTTACATTAAATATTTTGATGGTGAAGTTTTTCCGCAAAATTTAAATGTTCAGTTCTAATTTTAGTCAATAAGACGGTGTTTTTATTGCTCCTTTCTAATCCGACTATTATCTTTGTCCGTTATGTACGCTGACATCTCCTTCCCGATTTCCAGCTACAAAGTATTTACCTACCGGGTGCCAAAGGAATTGACTGGTTCCGTGCAGGTGGGAGTTCGTGTTCGGGCGCCCTTTGGTTCGAGAGGGTCAGCTCAGGGCGTGGTTGTCCACCGCCACGAGAAGTCGAAGTTTAAAGGTCGCATCCGCTCCATAAAAGGGGTTGTAGATGAGACGCCCATTTTTGATGCTAAGCTATGGGATCTTCTTAACTGGGCCAGTCGCTATTATATCACACCGTTAGGTCAGGTGATGCGAACTGCAGTCCCTCCGAAACTTACTCAGTCGTACTCTCCACCAGAGCAGCTGATGGTAAAGGCAAATGTGCTTACCGATGAGGAATTGCTTGCACTTGAGGAAAAAGCACCGCGTCAATATGAAGCGATGAATCTCCTTTCCCAATACGATAACGCTGTTCCCGTTGTGTCACTGCAATCAGCCGTTCCCAATCCATCCACTGTCTTTCGGGCACTGGAGAAAAAGAACTTTGTCACTCTGGAGAAAGTACCTCGACTTCCTGATTTAGGCAGTCTAAGTCTGGATCCTGTTGAGAAAGAAATTGAATTTTCCAATGAGCAGGAGGTAGTGATACGAGAGTTGGAACGTGAACTGGCTGAGAAGCGGTTCATCCCCTACCTGTTTCACGGTGTTACCGGAAGCGGTAAAACTGAAGTTTATATCCACCTTGCTCAAGAGGCAGAAGCTATGGGACGTCATTCCATACTCCTCCTGCCGGAAATTTCCTTGACACCCCAGATTGCAGCCCGCTTCCGGTCCGTATTTGGGGAAAGGGTTGCCATTTGGCATAGCAGGATGTCATCTGCTGAGCGGGCCTGGACTTGGCGGCAGATTTGCCGGGATGCCTATAGCGTGGTAGTGGGAGCACGAAGTGCTATCTTTGCACCACTGCGTAAAGTAGGGCTCATCATTGTTGACGAGGAGCAGGAAGGGAGCTATAAGCAGGAAAGTCCGGCGCCTCGTTACCATGCCCGGGATATTGCCCTTATGCGGGGGAAGCTGAACGGAGCCTTAACTGTTCTTGCCAGCGCTACGCCAAGTCTGGAGTCTTATTATAATCAGGCTGTCGGGAAGTACGAGTATACTCGACTCAAGGTTCGCTATGGTAAAGCCAAATATCCCAAGGTTCATTTGGTAGACATGATTCGTGAACGGGAAGAGACAGAAGACTACAGCGTTATCGTCTCGCGGCTGTTACGGGAAAAGATTGCTGACAGGCTGGAAAGGAATGAACAGATTATCCTGTTGCAGAATCGACGTGGATTTTCACCGGTGTTAGAGTGCAGGGATTGCGGTTGGGTGGAGATGTGCCGGAATTGTGAGATAACTCTTACATATCATAAGGCAGGGAATATCCTTCGCTGTCACTATTGCGGACTGGAACGGGCTGTGCCTGTGACATGTCGTGAATGCCAAGGTGAGAATCTGGTATTGTCGGGATTGGGGACTCAGAAGGTTGAGGACGGTCTGAATAAGCTTTTTCCCAAAGTCCGGCTTTTGAGGATGGACTTGGACACTACCCGCCGTCGCGGCGCCCATGTTCAGATGTTGAAAAAGTTTGGGAGAGGAGACTACGATGTTCTATTGGGAACGCAGATGATAGCCAAGGGTCTGGACTTCGAGAATGTCACTTTGGTAGGTGTAATCAATGCAGATGCAGGATTATTCCTCCCTGACTTCAGGGCTGGGGAGAGAACATTTCAGCTTATCTATCAGGTGGCGGGGCGGTCAGGCCGAGGCAGTAGACCCGGTGAAGTGGTGATACAGACCAACAACGCCGATCATCCTGCCGTGAAAGCAGCGGCGCAGCTCGATCTGGAAAAATATTACAACATTGCTATGAATGAACGTCAAGAGCTTAAGTACGCTCCTTTCAGCTGGATGGCAAAGATTGAATTCGCCGGGAAGAAACAGTCAACCGTCGAGAGGAGAGCAGACTCCATCACGAGAAATCTGCGGTATAAACCTCGGTATATGGAAGTGCTTGGGCCTGCTCCGTGTCCCTTGGAACGAATCAGGGGGAATTATCGTTATCAGGTGGTGTTGAAATCTCCAAAAGAGAAAGACAAAAACGGTGCAGCTCTTCACTGGTTTCTGGAAGCCAATCTTCTGGAGAGAGATAATTTGAAGACAAAAAATGGAGTCTCTGTCTATGTGGACATCGATCCGGTATCACTTTTATAGAAGATTCATCATTGCCAGTCTGATGTTGACAGCGGTTAATCAGGTTTCTGCAGAGGGAGCCTATTCTATTCTAGACGTACCGTTTCATGCTCGAACACTCAGCATGTCAGGGGTCGGCACGGCAGATCCCAAGGGACGAGATGTTTCAGCATTCAACCCAGCTCTCATTGGTCTCAACTGGAATGAGTTACAACATCTCTACTTTTCCCTCCTCAGCTACCCGGCGGAAATCAAATCGGGGGCAGTTGAATGGCGGACTTCCTGGAGGGGATTGCCGGCGGTACTGTCCCTGAGACACATGAGTTACGGCGATTTTACCGGGTTGGATGAAGACGGGAATACCACAGGAACTTTTGGTGCAGGTGATACCTGGATTACCGCTGCCGCCGCATATCCCCTGATGCCTAGCATGGCAGTAGGGGGCTCAGCCGGACTGCTTGTCAGTCAGGTGGAAAACGTCTCTGCCATGTTGGGACTGATCACCCTGGGTGCAGCTATAGATATTCCACGTTTCGATCTACATGTGGGATTGGCGGTCAATAATTTGGGTGTCACACTCTCAAGCTATACGGATTATGATGAGGAGATTCCTGCCAATGTATCAGCCGGCATTACAAAGAAGTTGAAATACCTGCCGCTGGAACTCTCCGTGGATGGCAGCTGGTGGACAAAGGAAGAACGAGGTGTTATCCGCGTGGGAGGGGAGTTTGCTCTACCATATGATCTTTATTTACGTTGGGGAACAAGTTCATACAAGATGGGACAGATAACCCAGGACCTCTGGCGTGATATTGCCACTGGAACATCTTTCGGAGCCGGATTATCCATTGATAAGCTGACTGTTGATTTAGGCATTAACTACGGAGGTGTGGCTGGTGTCGTTATGGGAGTAGGGATATCTTGGGAGTTTGGGAATTGACAATTGACGATTTTTGATTGACAATTGTAAAGATTCAGCGTAGCTCCCTGTGAGAAAATAAAAAATAGAAAATTGTAAATCATAAATCAATAAGGGTGAAAATGTGACAATGAAAGCTGAGAATTTTATTCTGCAAGAGGCAGTCGAATATCAAAAAGATGCTGTGGTTAGTAAGACAATTCTAAAGAAAGATGCAGGTAACATAACACTCTTTGCATTCGACAAAGGGCAGGGACTCAGCGAACACACTGCACCTTTTGATGCTTTGGTCCAGATTATTGATGGTGAGGCAGATGTTACCATTTCTGGAGATGTTCATCAAGTACGCAAAGGAGAAGTAATCATTCTTCCGGCAAATAAACCGCACGCACTATCTGCAGTAACATCGTTTAAAATGATGCTTGTGATGATAAAGGGTTAAAATTATCCTGAAGTGTTTCAGTTGAAGTCGGGTAAATGGAGATTTGGAATGTTGTATGCAGTTTAATGATTTTCTGCGACGGATTTAAGACTCGCCTAAAGCGAATATAGGAAAAGGAAAACATCTAACGTCGAACGTCTAACACCTAACTGCCCCTGCTACTTGTACTTCTTCCCTCTTTTCCCTTTCATATATTTAGGATTGTGCTGAAACTCCTCTTTCCCAATCAGGTAGTTAAAGCCCGCCTAGGGTTAACAAATGGACATTATAGACAAAAAAGAATCCCGCCTGGAAGAATTTAAAGCAAACCCCAGACGGGCTGTTTGGACACTGGCGCTGCCTATGATGATCGGGTTGGCAATTCAGACTGCTTACATGGTAGTGGATATGATTTTTGTGGGTCGTGTGGGGGAGGATGCTCTTGCGGCCGTACAGTTTGCAGGTCCTCTCATGTTCTTCGGATTAGGAATAGTTTTTGGGCTTGGCACAGGAATTACCGCTGTCATTGCCAACTTCATTGGAGCAGAAGACAAGAAAGGGGCAGACAACAGTGCTGAGCACGGTGTGACGCTGGGATTAATACTAGGGTCAATTATTACTGTTGCCGGATTCTTGTGGGGGAAAAATCTCCTTCTGCTGGCGGGAGCCTCAGAGAATACCATCGGCCCAGCGTGGGATTACTTCAGTGTTATCATTATCGGTTACATGTTTATGGTATTGTCGGTTTTCTTCCGTTCTATTCTGACAGGTGAAGGCAACGTGCGTACACCTGTAATGATTCAAGCTATGGGGACTGTGATGAATATTATCTTGGACCCCATCTTCATGTTCGGTTTCGGTATGGGAGTCAAGGGAGCCGCTGTGGCTACTGTTGTCAGTCAGACCATAGTCTGTCTCATTTTTATCTATATGCTTTTTGTAAAGGAGCACGCGTATGTCACTTTTGCTATGAAGGATTTTTCTTTTTCTGGTACAATCTTAAAGAAAATTTTTCTAATTGGAGTTCCTGCATCTTTCTCTATGGTGCTTATGTCCAGCGGGAACTTTGTTTTTAATAGAATTATTTCGGGAATGTTTTCCAGTGAATCTCAAGTGGGCGATCTTGCTGTTGCAGCCTATGGTGTAGGTTCTCGTGTGGACCATATTTTTCTCATGCCGTCAATTGCTATTGCTACTGGTTTAGTAACAGTAGTAGGAATGTTTTACGGAGCCCGGCGTATGGATCTTGTCCGCCAGGTTATATATTATGGTATGAGTCGAGCAGCATTTATTGGTATTGTTCTGGGAGCTATTTTCTATTTCAATGCTGAAGCAATTATATCAGCTTTTACAAATGATACTACAGTTATCAGGCTGGGAGCGGGTTATGTTCATGTTCTGGTTTTTGCATACCCATTTATTGCCATCAGCATGGCCAGCGGGCGCATCCTGCAGGGACTTGGGTTTGGCATGCCCATGCTGGTTATAACATTATTAAGGGTCTTTCTCATCAGCGTAGTACTTTCTGTCATTTTCGTCTATTGGCTCAATAAACCAATTGAGTGGATTTGGGTTGCCATGCTGACTTCCATGGTTTGTTCTGCAATCGTGGCCAGTATTTGGCTTCAATGGGGTCTGCGTAGAATAGAGAAGCGTATCCGCGAAGTGGCACCTTCCCCTGCATGAATGAAAAAAGTCTTCAGCTAACCTACGCCCCCGAGAGCATCTGTTTCGGATGCGGCCCGGCCAATGAAAGTGGGTTGCGAATAGACAGCTTTGTGGATGGGGACAATGTTATAGCTGAATGGACAGCTGAGAAGCATCATGAAGCCTTCCCCGGAGTGCTGAACGGCGGTATTATTGGAACGCTTCTCGATTGTCACTGTAACTGGACCGCCGCCTACCATTTGATGAAAGCGGCTGGGGAAGACCAAGTTCCATCAACCGTAACAGCTGACTACAGTGTTAAACTTTTACGACCTACACCGACTGATGAGCCTGTTCATCTCCGTGCCTGGCTGGTGGAGTTGAAAGGAAGTCGTGCGGTGGTGGATGGCGAACTATCGTCCAACGGGAAAGTGTGTGCCACCTGCCGCGGTACATTTGTAGCGGTGAAGCCGGGGCATCCGGCATACTTCCGGTGGTAGGGCGGGAAGAAGTAAGAAGTGAGAAAGATTTCGATTGGGTAATGAAGGACGGTGATGAATGAGCGATCCATTAACCAACGGGTGCTTTTAAGTGGCAATATTTAATCATCAATTCATCGGGAGGAAGAAATGGGAAGTTGTAGAAACAGACAAGTTTGATATAAACTGTAGTTCAATCACTTTTTTCGATCCCGTCGGTCTTTCATTCTTAGCAGGATTTATTGACTTTCAATCACAAGTTTCTGATTCGATTATGATTCGCTTTTCAACAGAAGTGCTTAATTATTTAGAGCGCATAAATTTTTTATCGTTTTTAGATGAAACATTTAGTATCCCTTTAACTATCAAACCTGAACGACCAATCATAAGGCGTAGAGAACTTAAGGGAAGTCTTCTGGAATTCCAGAAGATTGAATTCGAGGACAGATTTCAGATGAGAGACATTATCCAAGAATTGGCTCAGATAACTTATGAAAAAAGCGAGGGGTCGATTCCATCAGAATTTGTTAATGATGTTTTTGCTGAATTGCTCGATAACATTCGAAGGCATTCTGGTCAAGACAACTTTTTTGTTGTGGCACAGTCGTACCAGAATACTGTCAAGATTTCCATTGCAGATATTGGAATTGGAATACCTCGAAAAATCAAATCTCAGTTTACAGAAGTTCAAGCCGATTCTGATGCAATTATATTCGCTACAGAGCCGGGTATATCCACGTATGTTGAGGGAGGTTGGGGCCTAACAATTCTCAGAGGTTACCTTGAATTCCCCGATGAATATCTTTTTATCGCCTCAAATAACGGTTGTGTAAAGTTTATAAATACACGACCCTATGTATATCCAAATTATGGGTGTGGTTTTAACGGGACTTTTGTGGAAGTATGTTTTCGTACCGATGTTACACGAACATCGGAGATTGAGGATAACTTTTTGCCATTTTGAAAATGGCGGGATCTATTTTTGCAATCTGAGTAAGGGTAGATATCTTGAATCTGATAGATTTGTTCAAATTGATGAGTTCAACTTTGTACTGCTTATCAATTAACTTCAATACGGTAGCCTGAATGAAAGAAATTGAGACATCGGGGATATCGGAAAAATCTATAATGATTTTCTCGGTATTTAGATGTTCTGAAAGAAATTGTGATATCAATTTAAAAAGACTATCCCCGGACTCTCTTGTGAGAGCAAAACTGCTATGGTCAGATATTTTAGCTACAGCTACCATTTTTCGTTGAAAAAGCCGCTGATTCATACGGGTTCAGCGACTGAAACCTTTTTAGATTCTACTACCATTGGTAGAGAACAACACAATTTAAATCACTTTACATTATGTTAATAGGTATTATTGTAATCGCAGAGACAGAATTTCACCAAAGCTGTTTTTGAATTTCAGCAAAAAACCGGACAGGCAACAAATTGGGAGGAAGTGCAAAAAGGGTTGGGTGTAAAGTTGGGTGTAAATGCCTGGAAAGTGCTGGAACAGATCTGGATTCACCCCAGCATCACCATTATTGAAATGTCCGAAAAGATAGGAATAAGCACAACAACGGTGGGAAATAACATCTCCAAATTACGCAATAACAGTCTATTAGAAAGGATTGGATCTGACAAAAAGGGCATTTGGATAATTCCTGAATTAGAAAATAGAGACAAAGAAACTGATTAATACCGTGGGTTGGGTGTAAATACAGAAAATAAGTCTCTTGCCGTCTTCAAAAAGCATACTTTGGCCCAAGTGGAGGCCCAAGTGGAGGCCCAAGTTGAAATGGAAATCTATGGGAAAGATTTTGAAAGAATAGTCTCAAGTCTGTCCCAAGTGAAATAGCAGCTAAAATTCTGATAACAGCTAAAAAAGAAACAGATGTATTAAATCTTATGGAAGTTGCAGAACAAACCAACATGACCCGCTTTCGTAATAATTATTTAAAACCCTTACTGGATTCAGATCTCATAGAAATGACTATTCCAGAGAAACCTACAAGTAGCAAACAAAAGTATAAAATCACCCAAAGAGGGTTGGCTGTAATAAGTGACAAAGGTTGAATGTTTACTTTAGGGAACACCAATTTACTGAAATCCAAGCCTGTTGCTCTATTCTGTTCAGTCAAATGCCCCGGTGAACTGATCCTTAAAACATATGATCTCAGTTTAAAATGGAGAAAGGAAGACAAATCGGTGATCAGTAGTTTCCATTCGCCAATGGAGAAAGAGTGTCTGCGTATTTTGCTGCAAGGAACACAACCTGTTATCATTAGCCCTGCCCGCGGGATTTGGCGAAGAATACCTAAAGAATGGAAGAGACATATCTCATCAGGTAGATTGTTGATTGTGTCCAAGTTCCCAGACAAAATCACCAAAATGACTGAACATAGAGCTGTAGTGCGGAATCAGTTCATAGGGGATCTGGCAGACCTAATCTTTGTTGCGTTTGCTGAACCGGATGGTAAGATGGAAAAATTGTGCAGGGGGTGGGTTAGTATGGGGATAAAGGTGATGACTTTCGATAGTAAGTACAACCGTAATCTATTCGAGTTAGGCGCTGCAGCATTAGATCAAGGAGGTAACAAAGATGATTAAGGTAGCAGTCAACGACTTCGTTCGCCGTCAGGTTGCCGGTTCAGGTAAGACCTATTCACCAGACCTCTCATTCGAGGAAATTGCTCATCATGCCTCTGAGCAGTTAGCGGCAGATCATTTCCGGCAGGGTTACCGGGATGGTGTAATTATTGTGGATGTGGATGACTCTTTGGAAAAACATTTCGTCTGCCCGTTCGTGCGAATTGATGAGACAACTGAGCTCAAAGCTGAAGTGGTCAGCCGAAGGGAAGGTGAAGAGCCGTATATTAGAATTCGAGCTGTTACTGGAGAGGCTCTACCGGCCGGGAAGGTGGAACTGATCCTCTACCGGTACGATGTGCTGGCGGAGAATGATGAACAGTCCACCGATGCTGAATGGGAGATCATCAGCATTCATGCTGTCCCGGAAGGGGTGGATGATTTGCCAATGGGACCTGTTACAATGATGCGGAACCAGTTAGAACAGCCGGGCGGTACCAAAGCTCATTACTCATCGGATGAGTGGGCGGAGGCGGTGCACTTCTGGCAAAGATTTGCAGCTATTGAGTAGTGAGGAGAGAAGTTTAAGTTGGGATAGACAGCAGTTTCTATTCCCTGTGTTCGTGAATCATAGGAACGAAGCGGACGGGAATTGTCTCCTGGGTTGTGACTTGACCAGTTCTGTCTTTTTTCACTACCAGCATATCCTGGCCAAAAAAGGGTTCGCCTACAGGTAAAACCATCCGCCCACCGGGCTTCAGCTGTTCAACAAGCTTTTCGGGAATCTGTTCTGGTGCAGCAGTAACAATAATGCGGTCGAAAGGAGCATGTTCTTCCCATCCATTATAGCCATCGCCTATACGGACGGTTACATTGTCGTATCCCAGCCTGTCCAGCCGTTCAGTGGCTTCTTTCCCCAGTCCCGGAATAATCTCGATAGAATAGACATGATCAACGAGTTTGGATAAGATTGCCGCCTGATAGCCGGAGCCAGTGCCTACTTCCAGGACGGTGTGATGGGCATCCGGCTGAAGGATTTCTGTCATGTAAGCTACGATGTATGGCTGGCTGATGGTCTGGCTGTAGCCAATTGGCAAGGGTCCATCGGCGTAAGCCAGGTCTCGAAGTGATTCCTTTACAAATAAGTGACGCGGAACATCGTTCATCGCTTTGATAACCCTTTCGTCACTTACTCCTCTGTCAACAATCTGATCCTTAATCATGGCCTGTCTCAGGAGTTGGTAGAAGAGTGTATCATCTTTGGTTGATTGACCGGCAGCATTTACACTCGCCAAAAGTATAATCAGTTGTATCCAGAGCGAAAAGATCTTCCATTTCAATTGTCTGCCTCTTTCCGAAAGGTAGGACATACAGCGTTCTCAATCAAGGGCTGAGGGAAAGATTTTTCGGAAAGATTTTGTGGAAAATTTCTTTTGACTTAGAGAGTTTGAAAATAGTAGAAAGCATCCGCAAGAGTTTCTAGTGTAGGAGTAATAACTTAGTTGTGTCGCTGAAACGCATGTTTTGATCGGAATCCTTTGCGACAAACTGGAGAATGTACACACCCGAGGGGAGACTTTTGCCGTTGTCACTTAAACCAGACCACGTAAACTTGTGTGTGCCGACAGTTTGGTTTTGGAGGTGTCGGTGCCAGATGGTTTGGCCCAGTACATTGTAGATTACCAGATTTACGTCGCTGATAAACGGGAGGTGATACTGGAGTGTGGTTGCAGGATTGAATGGATTTGGAAAGTTCTGAATCAACGCATAGTCAGTGGGTATTTTAGTACCATATAAGCTCTGGTGATGAGAATCGAACAGGACACCCATTAGTTCATTAACTTTCTGATAGTATTCTTCTCTGGTAGCAGGTCTATACTCAGGCATGATACCAAGGGGCGCCTGTCTGGTTAGCCCGCCACTGGCAGTCTCAGCCGCAAAATAGGCTTGTCCAATATTAATGATGGCATAAACTGAATCTTGAAGGGATGGAGGATCAGACAGAATAAACTCGTATTTCTGTATAGCTTGGCCGTATTCCTGAGGTGGGAAATGACACAGAATGGAGTATTGACTGGCTTGCTTAGCTAAATCAGTGCCGCTGTAAGCCTGCGTCAGCCCATTAAAATAGCCTTGAAGAACCTGAAAATCCCCTGTGGACTTGGCAGTACAGATGAACAAACGGGGGAGGGATTCCACTGCTTCTATACTGTCAGGAAATGTTGAGATTAGGGTTTGATAGGTTTCAAAAGCTGCTGTCCAATCTCCTGACTGTTCTTGAGACAAGCCCTGCTGAAAAGCGGTCTGACTGCTGTTCCAGCCATCACCACTTTGACCATCGGTATTCGGTTGTTCGTCATAGGGTTGATAGCGGAACAGACCTACTGGGTAGAATCGCTCTGAAAGATGATTGTTATCGTCGTCATTCCAGTAGTTGTAGCTGATGTCTTTGGGACGGGGCTGGGGCTGATCAGCATATATAAGGTAACCGCCCTCCACGTCAAAAATATCGTTATGCCCTCTTGCCAGTGCCGGGAAGGAATTATCAAAGAGTCTAAGCTCAGCATTTGCTGGGGTCCCGGGCCACGGGAGTTGGAAAGGTTCACCATTTGCCTCTATGTGGTTACGGCCTGCACCTCCTTGGTTGAGTACCGGTTGGCTACCGTTCATGGCTATCAGCCCGTGAGGGAGATTAAAGTTGATAGTGTTATTTCTCAAAGTTGGTGAACTGGCGTGGAGTATGATTCCGCCTTTTACCTGCGCCTCAGGTGTAGCATAGGTACCGTTATGAAAAATTTGATTTCTTTCTAGAGTGCCATCTGAACTGACTAAAAGATACAGACCATAGTATTCATTTGTTCTAATGATATTATCTACAAGAGCAAACTGTCTGCACTGTTCCAACAACATTCCCTTCTTGTTATTTATGATTGTGCAGTTGTCAATATTCGCAGATGAGATGAAAAGATGAATAGCAGTTTCAGCGAATGATATATCACAGTAGTAAAGATTGCTACCAATACTGTTGCTTATTGTAATACCTGCCCAATCTCCAGGAGAGGGTAATGTGGAAGAGCTTGTTATAGTTATATGATCGTTGCTGGTTCCTTCGGCCACGATTATTCCTTGTACAATCATTTGAGTGCTGGGTTCAAATGAAACTCTTGTTCCAGGCGTGATTTCGAGTGTGCCAGAGGGCCCTACTATTATATCGTCAAGGATAGAGATATCGCCGTACAATCGGGCAAAACTTGTGATCTCAGATGAATGGGAATCTTGATAGTAATATAGGCCATTTCCTGTAGCAGCATACAAAATAGTAGGTATTGATGGGGTTACTCTTAATTCTCTTATATAATTACCTAGAATCCCTTCGTTTATTGTAAACCAGGACATTCCCCCATCAATACTTTGATAAACATCTGTGGAAGTACAGGCATAAATGATATTCGGAATATATGGATTTGCTACGACAGATATAATATTATCGGTTGGACTAGAATTTAGGTGGTGCCAATTAAGACCACCATCATCGGATCGGTACATTCCAATATTTGTACCGGCATACAAAATGTTTGTGTTAGTTGGAACAACACACAGATCAAAGATATTAACACCTGGGTCAAGACCATATTCCATCGGTTGCCAAGTGTTGCCCCCATCATATGTATGATAGACACCAAACTCTCCTCCAAAACCACCAAAATCGTTTATTCCTATATAAAGAACTTGAGAGTTATCTGGATCTGAGGTGAAAGTCCATACATTTGGATGTGAAGTGATGTTTGTTCCTCTCCAAGAGTTTCCACTGTCTAAACTTTTATTAAATTGATATGTCTCCATTTCTTCGAGGTAGTAAGGATGCACAAAGTAGACTGTGTTAGGCTCACAATTACTGAGGTTTACCGATAGAGTTGCATTTCCGTATAAACCAGTTGTACCATGGATTTGCTCCCAACTTTCGCCCCCATCAATACTGCGCCACAATATTCCCATCAAAAGTATATTCTCTGTAGCGGCATACATTGTGTTGTGGTAGAATGATGACTGCTCCACATCGAATATGTGTGACAAATTAGCATTGGGGCGAAGTGTCTTCCAGGTAGTTCCTCTATTTATAGTGCTTCTAAGGCACGCATCAGTACTGGCAGTCAAGATTGTGTCAATACCAACATTAGCAATACTTACTACTTTATCTAATTTCATACCGAGCATGAATTCTTCCCAACTATCTCCGCCATCATTGCTTATATAGAAAGAACTTAGGGTGCCGGCATATAGTGTTGATGGGTTTTGCAAGCTCATTTTGAATGAAACGATTTTCTTATCAAGCATACCATAATCCTTCTCAACCCATGTCAATCCGTAATCCTCGGACTTAAAGAAACCGTTTTGACTGGCAGCATAAATGATTGCATGATTAGTAGGATCGATCGCAATATTGGTAACATAATCAGGGGAATTCTCTAATAGAGTCCATGTGCCCTCATCTCCGCCGACTTCGCTTTTATAAATGCTACTCTCAAATCCAACATATACAATCTGCGGATCGACTGGATCTATAGCCACATTACTAATAACCAGGTTATTTGGCAATTGTAGAACAAATGTCCACGTTTCTCCACCGTTACTACTTCTGTAGACTCCCAATGCATCGGGAGTCACTTCTGGGTGCTCCTCTATTCTGTCCTCCAATTCTGCTGTCAAGAAGCGAAGACCGACAGTCGCAAATATCACGTTCGCATCCTGTGGGTGAAAATTAATAGATGAAATTGCCCAGGCAGGTGACTCTGAAATGGTCAACTTCGTCCAATTTAATCCCTTATCAAGTGTACGATACAGCATATCTCCTGTATCAAAATCGTAGAAGCAGCCGGCAAAAATCCTATTAGGGTTGTTAGAATCCGTGGAAATGGTCGAAATCTCCTTGTTACGGATGATATTATCACCTATGCCATTTCTGTCATCCCAATCAATGCCCAAATTCTGACTCCAATAGATACCTAATGGGTCACCTTGGTAAGGGATCACGTGGGGCATCCCGATAAAAACCTCATTTGCTCCATCTTGTACGGTAGCAATGCAGTACGGATACCACGAATCTGCGTGCTCTAATGGAGTCCACTGGTTATCTCCTTCTTTAAATCTGTAGGGAAGATATTCTTCATCAGCAACATATATTAATTCCTGCTGATCGAGTATACCAACTGCTATGTCATCAGCTCTTCCGGCCCACGGTCCTCCTAATTGCTGCCATTGCGAATATCCGGTTGTCAATAATAAATAGAGAATAACTCCAGTGAATGTTATACTACTTTTTTTCATATCATACCTCCCTTTCTATTTATCTCAAATAAACACATTTTTTGTGATCACGAAACCCCTCTGTTTTCAACTCAATGAGGTAAATACCGCTGCCTACTTTAATATTATTTATATTTGTACCGTCCCAATAAGCAGTATGGCTACCTGCGGTCTTATGTTGATTTACCAACCTTTTTACTTCATTGCCATTAATATTAAAAACTGTTAACTCAACAAAAACGTCTTTATAAATTCTATAGCCTATTATTGTCCTGTCGTTGAAAGGATTTGGAAAATTCTGTGCAAGGTGAAACACATTGGGATAATGATCGTGATTTTCTTCCTCCACTCTAAGCGGTTCATAGTTTCCTCTCATATAATAAATTGCAAAAACGTCATCCGTAGTATCTTGTGACCAAGTTATATGGATATGACCCTTTTCTATAGCAATGTCTGGAAATAATGATACAAAATCAAAATCTACTACTAGTTCATCATAACTCCAGCTTATCCCTAAGTCCCGACTCTGTTTGTAATAAATATTAAAATCATCTAACCCCATATCTGTATTTCTCATATCATCAAATACAAGATTTATATATTCCCCTTCTATATCCGCAGCAGGATAATTAGCAGTAGGTTGTTCGGTTAATGTTAGAATCTCCTCCCACTCCATATTGTTGTTCTTTTTTCTGTAAAACAGGTCGCCAGTATAAGGATAGGGCGAATATTTATAGTCGTACCAAAGAGTATGACGTTTTCCTGAAAAGTCAACTGCAAGTACTGGCCGTTGAGAACTTATTGTATCATCGTGCGAAATCATGTACGGTAAAGACCATGTTTCTCCTCCATCGTGGCTTTCAGTATAGTAGATTTCAATACTTGTGTAGGGGCGGTGTTTACCTAATAATGATATTACATCATTGTTTGATACTATATTTGTAAATACCATTGTGCAGTCAGCAATGACCGTATCTGGATTACTCCACGTTTCACCACCGTCAAAACTCTTAATTAGGTAGGTAATTGGATCCATCCACGCCACCCAGCCGTAATCGTAGTAAACTATGAACAAATTGTTTCCATCAACATAAATTGAAGGGAGTCCATTGTTGTATGCTAAAACTGTGTCGTTTTCCCAGGTCTCCCCGGCATCTGTGCTTCGTATGTAGTGTACGTTGTGAAAGACTAGTGGTCTTCCTTCATAAACAACATAGACCGTATCTCCAGAGACAGCTATTTTAGGAAGAATGTAGCGCACATATTCTGCAGTATCCGATAATAAAGTAATATCTTGCCACGTATCTCCCCCGTCAAGAGACCTCGTGTAGTAAATCTGTTCAACCTGTGGCGATTCGTCATATCGATACCAGACAATATGAACTGTATCTCCTGTTGCTGCTATTTGGGGATGCCAATCGCCTAGATGGCTAGACTCTGTTATTCTTATGGGTTCTTCCCAGATTACGCCACTTTCGAACTGGGAGATGGCAGGCGACATAAATAGAAGACAGTAGATTACTATAGATTCTGATCGTTTGGTTAAATTCACAGATACAATATAGTATTTCGTTTCCTTTGTTTCAAGATCTGTTCAAAAATGCAAAATCTGAAGTTTCCATAATAACAAGGCTGACGTAAAAAAACTTTATTGGAAAAGTCCTCTATCTCTGTGAGATTTGCAGTCGTTATGACTCTCAAAATAAGATATCCCCTCACCATTCTGCATATATTTTTGTTGGTAAGTTGCAGTACTGTCACTGAGGCTCCTGTCCAGATTCTACCTTTGGTTGGTCCTTTGGCAGACCGTGAAAGTGAAGTTTCCGGACTTGCCTGGGACAGTGACCGGCTCGTCCTTATGCCTGAGAACCCGGAGCGATATCCGCATGGTGAATTTGGCAGCCTTTATTATCTCACCCGAACTGAAATAGAACAATCGGTGAGCGAAAATAGTTATCTTGATTTGATACCGAAAGTAATACCTTTTGACGACAGCGGATTGTCACAGCGCATTCCTGGATACGAGGGATTTGAAGCAATTGCCTTCAGGGGTGATGAGGTCTTTATGACGATAGAAGGAAGTACAGACTCGGGGATGATGGGTTACCTGATAAAGGGAGCTGTCGATCCTGGCACAGGTAGAATTCGTCTTGATCCTGCAAGTCTTCGGGAGGTAGAACCACAATCTGAAGTGGGCAATATGACCTACGAATCGTTGGTATTGGCTCAAAACCGCCTGCTTACGTTTCATGAAATCAATGGTGTTGGCCTCAATCTGAAACCTAGGGCTGTGGTTGCGGATCTTGCGTTGGATGAGGTGTCGTCCATTCCTATGGAACATATGGAATACCGGCTGACAGATGCTACTGAAACTGACAGCGAAGGGCGATTTTGGGTAATAAACTATTTTTGGCCGGGGGATACAGCCATGTCGCCTGCTGAAGATCCGTTAGCTAAGCGTTTTGGTGAGGGTCAAAGTCATTCGAAATCTGAAGCTGTTGAACGATTGGTGGAATTTCAAGTTGTGAACGGAAAGGTTAGGTTAACAAACCAGCCGCCGATTCAGCTTAAGCTGGCAGAAGACGAGTCGCGGAACTGGGAGGGAATTGTCAGGTTTGGTGAGGAAGGATTCCTGGTGGTTACGGATAAGTATCCTAGGACAATATTAGCTTTTGTGCGCAATCGTGAGGTAGACCAATGATCAACCGACATAGATTTCGCTTTATGGCAATCTTACTGACTTCCCTGACTGTTTGGGGAATTGCACAAGATGATTCTTATGTGGTTCTTGTCTCTTTTGACGGCTTTCGTTATGACTACCCGGATAATGCCGAAACACCGAACTTTGACCGGTTGGAGAGAGAAGGTGTGAAAGCGGTCTCACTACAACCGATTTTCCCATCTAACACATTTCCCAACCACTATGGCATAGCAACGGGGATGTATGCTGAAAATCACGGGATCATTTCCAACAGATTTCGGGATCCAGTGTGGGATGAAGTCTACAGCCTGGGAAAACGCTCTGCCGTGCAAGATGCCAAGTGGTACGATGGCGAGCCCATTTGGGTGACGGCTGAAAACCAAGGAGTCAAAACAGCGTCTTATTACTGGGTTGGTTCGGAAGCCCCCATCGGTGGGAAGCTCCCAAGTTATTTTTACTACTACGATCAGGATGTCCCGTTCAGCGACCGTGTAAAGCAAATGGTGACTTGGCTCGAGATGCCCCCTGAGGAGCGGCCGCACCTGATTCTTCTCTACTTTCACGAACCTGACTGGACCGGTCATGGCTACGGTCCCAACGCTCCGGAAACTCGCCGGGTAGTACAGCAGGCGGATTCCACACTGGGTATGATCCTGACAGCTCTCGATACACTGGATATTGGCAGAAAAGTAAATCTAATCGTCTGTTCCGATCACGGGATGTCTGAAGTTACTTCTGACCGGTTGATTTATCTTGAGGACTATATTGATACCTCGGATATAGAGCTAACCGGGAGCGGCCCTTTTGCGTTTGTGGAACAGGTGGAAGGAGGACCAAACCTTGAATCAGTTGCTACTCAACTTCAGGGGATGCATCCGCATCTGCAGATTTATCTGAAAGATGAGTTCCCAGCAAGGTGGCACTATAAAAACAACCGAAGAATTCCAAATCTGCTGCTTCTGGCTGATGATGGATGGTACATTGTCTCGAGCCGAGACGAAGCATCAAATCTATGGATGCTGAAGGATAATCCCAATGCTGTCTGGGGTACTCACGGATACGATAATCGAGAGATGAGTATGCATGCTATTTTCTATGCCCGTGGTTTAAGCTTCAAACAAGGGTATGGTATGGATACCTTCGATAATATTCATATCTACCCGCTGGTTGCAGAAATTCTAGACATCGAATCGTATTCTGGTATAGATGGCAGTCTCGATTCAGTGCGTGTTATGCTGAATGAAAATTAACCAGAATTATCATGAGGATTGCAGAAGTCAACTGGACACAGAGAACCACAGTAACGTAGAGAACCTCAGAGTTAAGAAATAATATTCAAATTGTTAATACTTCTCCGTGGTACCCTGTGATTCTTCGTGAACGCTGTGTTCAATAAATTACAATACATTCATATGGGTAAATAACTGTTGATTGGTGACGAACGGGAAAAAGCTGATGATTTAATCTGGTTAGCGTATAAAATATGAACAATATTTGAATTCAAGACTTATTAGTCCTAAATTTGACGCTGTCTAAATAGATATGAATTCACCGATTGAATTCTTTCTATCATGTTAACCGGTAAACCAATTCGTTAAGCAATAAAAGGGAAAAGAAAAATGTCTAATGAAAATCAGATAGTAGCAATTGTTGGCGGAGCTGTAGCCGGCTCAGAAGCAGTATATCAATTCACCGAACGGGGTGTCCGATGTGTAGTTATTGAGCAAAATGATCTTCCATACGGGAAAATTGAGGATGGTCTTCCCAAGTGGCATGCAAAGCAACGTAAAAAGCAGATGGAGCTCATTAACAGCCGGATGGATCAGGAATTGGTGGACTTTGTCCCCAATACTAAGATAGGCAAAGATTTCTCCATGGAAGATCTTGTTCACATGGGGTGCAGTGTGGTCCTTATGGCAAACGGGGCTTGGAAGGACCGAGGTTTCCCAGTGAAAGAGATAGTAAAATATGAGGGTAATAACTTTTACTACCAGAATCCATTTGTCTACTGGTTCAATCACCACGAACAGTCCACATACGAAGGTGAGCACATTGAGGTAAAAGATAATGCAATTGTGGTTGGTGGCGGCTTGGCTTCCATTGACGTGGTGAAGATTCTTCAGGTTGAGCTCGTGTCAAAGGTGCTCAAGAAGCGAGGGATCGAGATTAGTGCTCTTGAATTGGAACATAAAGGCATCCCGAAGGCGCTGGCAGCGTTTGACCTCACTTGGGATGACTTGGGGCTGCAAGGTACTTATCTGCTCTACCGCCGGAATGTACGAAATATGCCTCTTTCTACTATTCCTAAAGGAGCTACACCGGAGAGGGAAGAAAAAATACGTCAGACCCGGGCTAAGATTCTGAAAAATGCGCAGGATAAGTACCTGTTCCGGTTTAAGGACCAGACACAGCCTGTCGGAATCATTGAGGAAGATGGTAAATTGGTGGGGCTGCAGATGATTGAAAATGATGTCATCAACAATAAAGCAGTACCTAAAGAAGGGACAGAATACGATGTCAGATGCTCAATGGTAATTAGCTCTATCGGCAGTATCCCCGAACCTATAGATGGAATGCCCATGGAGTGGAGTACTTACGATATCAAAGATGAAGAGACCGGTGAGATTAACGGTCTTGATAATGTTTTTGGTGTGGGGAATGCCATAACCGGTAAAGGTAATATTCGTGTATCCCGAGATCATTCCAGAGATGTTGCCACTTATGTAGTCGAAAATCACCTTCCGGAAGACGGAGTGGATGTAGAAGCTGTGCGGGCGAAGGTTAAGGATCTTCAGAAGAATGTCGGCTATGATGGTAATTATTCAGCGTGGGTTGAAACAAACGCCCGGGAATAGAATCCCTGATACCAAAGACTATTGAGGTTATCTAAATCAATTGATATAGACATTAACTAATGTGCGAGAATTTCATTAAATTGATAACAGATAACGGGACAAACATATCGCTATACATGGAGGAATTGTAAAGTTTGGCAAAAATTCGCGGACATATTTCCATAAGAATAGATAAATGCAAAGGGTGTGAGTTATGCATTAATGAATGTCCTCAGGATTCTCTGGAGATGTCAGAAAACATCAATCAGAAGAGCTATCACTATGCAGTATTAGTAAAAGACAACTGTACGGGTTGCACCAATTGTGCTCTGGTCTGCCCGGAGGCAATCATTACGGTCTACCGTGAGGGCAAGAAAAAACCTGTTGCTGCAGTCTCAAACGTTCAGGAAGATATAACGGTGAGTTTAGATTGAAATATTTAATGAAAGGAAATGAAGCGCTGGCGGAAGCTGCCATCCGAGCCGGGCTGAAAGGTTACTTCGGATATCCCATCACTCCCCAGTCTGAACTGCTGGAGTATCTGGCGGCAGAATTACCTAAACGTGGAGGAGTAATGGTTCAGGCCGAGAGCGAAGTAGCTTCCATAAATATGGTGTATGGCGCCGCAGGAACTGGTGAGCGAGTTATGACCAGTACCAGCAGCCCAGGATTCAGCCTTATGCAGGAAGGAATCTCATATATTGTCTGTGCTGAATTACCGTGTCTACTGGTTAATGTAGTACGAGGCGGGCCGGGATTAGGGACCATTCAACCAGCACAGAGTGACTACTTTCAAGCTGTGAAAGGCGGTGGTCACGGTGACTACAAAATGATAGTCTTGGCTCCAAGCAGTGTACAGGAAATGGCAGATTTTGTCTATCTTGGGTTTGATCTTGCTGATGAGTATAGAATGCCGGTGACGATATTAGCTGATGGTGCTTTGGGACAGATGATGGAGGCAGTGGAGTTCCAAGAATATGATCCCGAAAAAGACCGAGTAGATCATTCATCTTGGACTACAGTTGGTCAGCCCGAAGATGAAGAGAGGCACATCATCACATCTCTGTTTCTGGATCCGGAAGTGATGGAAAAAGTCAATCTCAACTTGCAGGAGAAGTACAAAACTATACGGGAGAAAGAGGTGCGGATAGAGACTGTTTTGGCTGACGATGCTGATTATCTTGTGGTTGCCTATGGTCTTTCTGCCCGTGTGTCGCATAAGGCAGTTGAGCTGGCTCGCGAAGAAGGAATCAAGGTTGGGCTCCTCCGTCCTAAAACTTTGTTTCCATTTCCTTCTGTTGAATTGAACAAACTTGCCAGTCAGGTACAGAGTATGCTGGTTGTAGAAATGAATGCTGGCCAGATGGTGGAAGATGTACGGCTCGCAGTTGAAGGGAAAGTTCCTGTGGAGTTCTATGGCAGAATGGGCGGTATGATTCCGGCCCCGGAGGAAATACTTACACAAATCCAAAGCTTCCATTCCGCATCCGAATTGACAAAGGCAGCCAAATGAACCAGAAAACGGCAGAAGGTATCCAGTGCGAGTTCCTTGACGAGTTGGACACCGTCTGGAAGCGTCCGTCCCGGCTCCTTGATGTAGATATGCACTACTGTCCAGGCTGCAGTCATTCTGTAGTCCATAGATTGCTTATGGAAGTGGTTCAGGAACTGGGGGTACGTGACCGGACTGTTGGTATTGCTCCAGTCGGTTGTGCTGTGCTGGCGTATGACTATATGGACATTGATATGCAGGAAGCGGCTCACGGCCGGGCGACGGCTGTGGCAACAGGTATCAAGCGCGTCCGCCCGGATCTAACTGTTTTTACCTACCAGGGAGACGGAGACCTTGCTGCTATCGGCACGGCGGAGACTATACATGCTGTCAACCGCGGAGAAAAAATTGTTATTGTATTCATTAACAACGGGATTTATGGAATGACGGGTGGTCAAATGGCGCCTACGACTCTTCCTGACATGGTAACTTCCACAAGTCCTGAAGGACGAGATGTTAAGACACACGGATTTCCGTTGAGGATTGCCGATATGGTTGCTCTGTTACCCGGAGCGCGGTATGTCACCCGCCAGTCTGTCACCTCAGCCAAAGGTGTACGCAAGTTGAAAAAAGCACTTCTCAAGGCATTTCAGGATCAACTGGATGATAAGGATGGAACAAGTTTTATCGAAGTGGTATCCAATTGTCCTTCCGGTTGGAAGATGACGCCAGTGGAATCCAACCTATGGCTGGAAGAAAATGTGCTGGAGTACTATCCGCTGGGAGATCTGAAAAAGCCGCCAAAGGATTAATCAGGTGAAGCATGAGATTATAGTTGCAGGATTCGGAGGGCAGGGAGTCCTCTCCATGGGTATGACCATGGCGTACGGCGGGATGTTGGAAGATAAAGAAGTTGTCTGGATGCCGAGCTATGGGCCGGAAATGCGGGGCGGTACGGCCAACTGTACCGTGGTATTATCCGATGAACGGGTCAGCTCACCAATCATAAATCAGTTCGATACTGCCATCATACTGAATCAGCCGTCCATGGATAAGTTTGAGAATTCGGTAAAACCCGGCGGTGATTTACTTTACGAAAGCAACAATATCGTAAATCCGCCTACCCGGCAGGATATTACTATTACAGATATCCCAGCAGCCCGCGAGGCAATCCGCCTAAAGAATGAGAAAACCATGAATATGATTCTTTTAGGCGCGTTTCTGGGTCTGCAGCCAATCCTGCAAACAGAGTCAATTATTAAGGCCCTAAAGAAGGTACTTCCCGAAAGACGGCACCACTTGATCGAGATAAATGAGAAGGCAATTCTTCGAGGAATGGAACTTATCGAACACTCGGTGGCAAATTAGGAGTAAGTCATGACTGAAAAGCAAACACCCAGTTTTTCTTCGGCTGAAGAAATTCTTCAATATGCCATTGATGAGGAGAAGGACGCCTATGATTTCTATATGAAAGCGTCTGAGCAGATTACAGATCCTGACCTTAAGCGCTTTCTTGTTGACTTGGCAAGATTTGAGCTTGGGCACCACGAAATCCTGAAACGAAAGCTGGAAGAATGCCGGGCAAATGAATTCTGTCTGGAAAGTATCCAGTCTTCCTTCGAATCTGAGATTACGTAGTGTTTATCCATAATGTCTCCCGAAATTTCGGGATTACGCTATCCACAAAAATGCTCATTCACTCATGTAAGCTCCACTTTTTGCGGCTTCGCAAGCCTTGAAATTGAACATTTTGAACTAAACACTTACTTTGTAGACAGAGATTACGTAGCAGTTGTCCTTACTTGGTGAGGATCCTTATACTTAACTTAGAGATGCGCTGATAATCGCAGAAGTTTGGATGTGCGCCCCAGCTGAAATCATTTCATCAAGAGCTTTTTGATCATCACCTGCATTTACGTTTACTCCGCGGACGCCATCTTCAGTAACAGTAACATCTAAACCTGCATCGAGCCCGTCGAGAACCGTGGCTTTTACACAATAGTCCGTTGCCAGTCCACAGACTATAATTTCATTCACATCCGCCTCGTGGATCTGCTGCAGAAGTGAAGTATCCTCGAAGCCCGAATAGGCGTTTTTCTCCATAGAGTCTCCCTTACTGATGATCGTGACATCCTCAGGCAGGAGAAGGTCGGGATGGAACTCAGCACCCCTGGTCCCCTGGATACAATGCGGCGGCCATGGCCCACCTTGTTCTATGAAGCTGCAGTGGTTTTCAGGATGCCAGTCCCGGGTAGCGAAGAGAGGAAGTTTGGCTGCCGAGAAGTCATCAATCAGTCGGTTGACCGATGGCAGGATCTGATCTCCGTCAGTCACTGCCAGGGAGCCTCCAGGGCAAAAATCATTCTGCAGATCAACAATGACCAGTGCTTTTTTACTCATGGGTGATCCTCTTATAGCTTAATTTTCTGCAGCCGTTCGTTCGGGAGGTACTGCCTGCCCACTTTAGCACACGGTTTCCCTTCCACTATGACTACATCAGCTGTGAAATCGTAGATTCCTGTCATAAGGGCTGAACCTACACCATAGGCATCAGCTGGTATCCCTTTCTTCTCGAACTCTCTGATGCGCTCGGCATTGAAACCGCCTGACACAACAATCTTGACGTGCCTAAATCCCTCGGTATCCAGTGCTCTGCGGACATTCCAAACGAGCTGTTGATTAACACCAGTCGGTCGGCTCATCCCCATTTGCGGGATCACAGATTTGTCAACGACAGTACTGGATGTGTCCAAGCGGACTCCCCAGAGACCGTCCCCTAATTCCCTGGCTACAGCAAGCGATGTTCCTACTGAGTCATTATCGAAGTCAACCAATGCAATAAGGTTGGTATCAGGGAAGTTTTCCTCAAACAGCTGAGCTGCCTGTACTGTGTCGCGATTACAGGCGGCAATGAGGGCGTGGGGGATTGTCCCGGCACCGGAGGCGCCCCACCACTCACCTTGAGCATCTGTGGAAACGGCTGTTGCTCCGCCGATGTTTGCGGCATAACCGTCGCCGCCCTGCATAAACCAGTGGTCGAACCGGGCTGGAAAGTATAGAATCGGTTTCCCGCAAGCTGCCTCCACTACCTGCTGAACATTTGTGGAGATTCGTGTTCTACGGCCGAGAACACCCAGATAGATCGTCTCTAAGTGAGCGAACTGGTAAAGAGGACCCTCAATGATCATGACAGTCTCCCAGGGATTCAGGGTGTCGCCATCGTGGAGAGTGTAAATAGTCAGATCATGATGTGTGTCTTCCCATAACTCATCGAGGGCATGCTCGAGGTCGAGTTTCTCCTTTTGAGCCTGCAGCATGTTCTTCCTGTCGTTAAAATAGAGGGAACGGATTTTCTTTTTGAGGGCAATGTACTGGTCGAACAGCTTATAAGCTTTGTCCCTCTCCTTGTAATAACCAGTGCCCAGTTTGAGTATTGCCAATGCTTCATCCATACCGCACAATACGGCGTCTTTCTTCTGAAAGACCTGCATGAGTACGGAAGTCTTTAGATCTGCATTCTCTAAAGCTACTTTACTCCGCCAGAAATAGACATCGCTGCGGTAACCCCGGCGGATTTCGTGGACGGGGATGTCGAAAGTCTCTGGTGGCAGGAGTTTGCGGTTGTCAGGTGCCATCTTTCCTTACCATACTAAATCTACGGAATGATGGTGGAACTTCTCAACCCTCAGTTGAGAATGATTAATACTCTACAGAAAGAACGCTAAAGATCGTTTGATTCCAAAAGCCAGATAGAGCGAGCGGACGTTGGGGATATTCTTACTTTGATAAAACTCTTCTTCATAACCTACCGTCAGCAGGAATTCCTTCAGCAGAGGAATGTTCATCTCAGCTGAAAGTTCATATCGTGTCTGATTAGCCTCTTCCGGTAATATGTCACTGACTTGCTTGAAGTACTCGAAGTCCAGAGCAAGAGAATTGCGGCCTATGTCAACGTCCCAAAAGAGGCCACCCTTGAGATAGGATGTTTTACGAGTTTCATTGAGGTAATCCGACATGTCGTAGGAGAGGGCTATTTCTGTAGTAAGGTGAGTAGTCGCCTTCTCGAAAATAAAGCCTCCAAACCCTTGGTTGTAGTGGTAGCGAATTTTAAGATTACTGACACTGTTGTGCCGGAGAGATATGATAGTGAAGCGGTAGAGGCGCGGGACAAAGGTGAACTTTTGGCTTGATTTGTAACGGGCTGTGGCAATGGTGGCATCTTGAAGGAACAATCCCAGCAGTCGCAGATCGTGAAACGTGTTTCCGTGGATTCTTTTAATGCGGTAGAACCCCATGGCTCCTGATGACGATTCCTCTTGAGCAGCGCCGATGCGGAGGTAGTGAGTCCATTCAGGAGGTTGATCTGGTAAGTCATGTGCGTTAAGTAAGTCTGCAGTGAGAAAAAGCAGTAAAAGGGTTCTGCGAAGCGTCACTGGCGAATTCGGTAACCACGGTGGAATAGATACGTTCCTGCCACCGTAAACAGAATAGTCATAAGCGTGGCAGCAAAGAGGGAAAGTCCGATAGATGAGTCTGCTGCTCCTTCGCCGAGTACTGAGTAGCGCAGTCCGTTGATGACGTAATAGATGGGATTGGCCATGGAAAGGGTACGCCAGAGTCCGGGCAGCATATTGATGGAATAAAAGACACCGCCCAGAAAGATCAACGGAGTGATAAAGAAGTTTACCATAGTAGCAATGTTATCCCAGCTTTCTGCCATGATTCCAATAAGCAGCCCAACACTTGAGAAACTCCACGAAACAAGGAACAGGAACAGTAGGACGTAAAGCGGGTATTCCACCGGCATCCCGGTGATGACGATGCCGAGCAGCAGAACCATTACACCGTTGATGAAGCCCCTAACAGCTCCTCCGATGATAAATGATAAAGCCAGTTCGAGATTGCTCAAAGGGGTAATGAGCATGTCCTGCAGTTGTCCCAAAAGTTTCATCTGAAGGATGCTGGAAGCAGTGTTGTTGTAGGCGTTGGTGATGACGTTCATCATTACGAGGCCGGGGATGATATAGATGGAGTATGGTACATCGTTAATTGCAGAAATCCGTCGCTGCAGGGTGAAGCCGAAGATAATGATATAAAGGGAAGAGGAGATCACTCCCGGGAAAACTGTCTGCCTGTAAACCTTGAGGAAGCGGGTGACTTCTCTTGACACCAGCGTGCGGAAGCCGACCCAGTTGATGTGTCTTACTATGGTTGTCACTCTTTAATTTTCAATTTTCGATTTACTATTTGCGATTTTTCATTTTCATTAGTTTTTTATCAATGTACTACTTACTACTCTATCAGTTACCGCTCACTAGTTACCACTCATCACCCGTCTTCACTTCATTACGACGGGCAGGCTCATTTATCGCTTTCCCTGTCAGTTCGATGAAAACATCCTCCAGGCTTGATTTGGTGACCCTTACTTCATGGATGTGGCATCCATTTGAAGATAGAGTATCAACAATCCGGGTCAGTTCCTTCTCTGGATTCTCAACTGTGAAGATAACTCTCCCGCCATCAACAGACGGCTCGTAAGCAAATGTAAGATCACTCAGCTGTTCTTCCATAGATGCTTCCCATCCTGAAACTTGGACCTCTACACACCCCTTACCCAGGGAATAGATGAGCTCCTCGGGTGTTCCTTCCGAAACTATCCTGCCTTCATCAATGATAGACACCTTCTCGCAAAGCTGTTCGGCTTCTTCAATATAGTGGGTAGTGAGGAGGATGGTCTTACCATTGCGGTGCAGTTCCCGAAGGTAGTCCCATAACATCCTGCGGAGTTCCACATCCACGCCGGCTGTGGGTTCGTCGAGGATGAGAATCTCTGGGTTGTTTACCAGCGACTTGGCAATCTGAAAACGGCGCTTCATGCCTCCCGACAGTTGCCGAATCTTGGAATCTCTCTTTTCAGTAAGACCGAACTGCTCTAAAAGCCGCTCAACAGTAGATGCTGCCTCTTTCTGGGTAATTCCGTAATACCCCGCTTGAAAATAGAGGAGTTTTTCTATGGAGAAGAACCAGTCGCTGGTGAAATCCTGAGGAGAGACGCCAATCATAGATCGAGTGTAGCGAAAGTCCTGAACGATATCTCTTCCGAAGACTGAGATAGATCCCCCTTCAAGCTTGACTAACCCGGTAATGATTCCAATGGTTGTCGTTTTCCCGGCGCCGTTGGGCCCCAGCAGCCCGTAGAACTCCCCGGGTTGAATGGAGAGATCTATCCCGAGCAGGGCAGGGACATTGTTATAATTTTTGGTAAGACTTCGGACTTCTATCGCTGGGATCATGAGGGTGCAATTTTACACCAACAGAGAGTGATATGCAGTGTAAATCATGAGTATGTTTGGCACTATGAGTAGAACCAGAGGAAGACAATGGGGATGATAATTCCAACAGCAGAGAGCCAGGCACCTCGCCCGGTGATCCCCTTTTTCCCTTTCAGTACAAAGAGTCCAGTAATAGCCAGAATTGCTAACACAGCGGCATAGAGATCAGCCATCCACGTCCACAGCTTTTTCGGGTGATTTAGGTGCAGGAAGTTCATTTCGTAAATGCCTGTCCTCTCAGCTATTTTCTCCTGCCGAACTTCACCAGTCACT
>CAZHRR010000001.1:15987-23441 GCA_964534955.1 uncultured bacterium | reverse complement strand
TTCGTAAATGCCTGTCCTCTCAGCTATTTTCTCCTGCCGAACTTCACCAGTCACTAAGTCTATAGAAACAGTGCTCCCATCACGAAAAATGCTTAATGACCGCTCGCTATCCTGAAAGAATGTGAAATCTGTCTCTTCTTTATCCAAATCCGCCTCGATAGCAGCGACAATTTCTCTGCCAACAACTCCTGCCCCTGGTGGATCAATATGTGATTGAATTCTTTCTATCTTGTAGTTTGGATTCCAGTCTGCTACATGGTTTACTGCAATCCCGGAGACTGCATAAACAATTGTTAGCCCAAAGGCAAGGTATCCAAGATCACGATGTAAGATGTTATTCAGCTTGCGCCACTTCATTTGTTGGTATCTCTCCTGTAAAATGTTACTACTCAGTGATAATTGCCCCTAAACCTCTCAGTCTGTAGATAACTAAGTCTTCCTCAGATATAGTGGCCGGGTCAAATTTTTCATCCTTTTCTTCAGCTTCATGTTTCTTCATTTTTACTGCCTGTTCGTGGCTTAACTCCAGCTTTTCCACTACACCTTCCACAATAGCTGTTTTTCCTTTAGCTGTTAAAGGAAAGACAATGACCCCGTCATCTACCTTGACCTTTATTGTTTCAAAGGAACGATCGCCAGCGACTTCCATCCAGCATCCCCGCATAGAGCAGACATCCACCACCATCCCTTCGATGCGCACTTTTTTGCCTAGATGGGCGTCAGTATCATCTAATATTGCAGAGACAGTAGTGGATTCTGTCAGTGTTAGCGGTTCTCCGTACGATTTATCGTTAGCGAGAAGTAGACTTAGTGTCAGAGTGGTAAATGCCAAAAGTTGAAATAGTATTCTTTTCATGTTATCTCCTTATTGTCTGATCTATTCACCAGCATTTTTGTTGTGACCATGCGCTCATTAGAACATGGAAGATTTGTTCAATTAACTAACCCGAATTATTCGTTCGCTTTACTGAAGGAAGGTACAGTTGCAGCAGGTCAAGAATCACGTTGTTATTGCTCTTTCGTATTTAGTCAGGTAACACCCTCATGAATAATTTAGGATAGTAGCATGACTTAGAGTGGAGACCTGATATCTGATATATTATTCCTCCAGGTTGTCAGCAGGTAGAATGGAGAATAGCGTTTGTCTCCGATGGATCAACTGCCAATTTTCTACAGATTTCTTTCGTGAGGTCAATTACCAGAGTGATGCCCCTCTTCTCAGCCTCTGCTTGTACATCGTTTGTAATGGGCAACCTGCCATAAGCACCAGTACCGATGAGAAGCGTTTTGCAGTCCCACGGAATATTTTCTTCAGCAGTCAATGGAGCATGAGCAAACTTCTGTTTACGCTTTCGACTTGCGGTTTTGTCACGTTTCTCAATTTTGCCCTTATCAATGACCACATCATGCCGATATTGTTCACCGTTAATTTCCAGCACACCGAAGCTTACCAGTTCTACTTTCATATGATGAAGATACGTCAACTGCAAAGGTTTGTCAAGACCAACACAAATTTCATAAATTGAGCCTATGAGCGTAGTTCTAATCACAGGATGTTCCAGTGGTTTCGGCATGCTGGCTGCAGCAAGGCTTGCCTCAGAGGATCATACGGTCTATGCCTCCATGAGGGATTTGGGCAAGAAGGATGATCTTCTGGAAGAAGTCTCACACCGGGGCGGGGAGGTTCGCCTGCTGGAACTGGATGTTATAGATGATGCTACAATCGTTTCTGCTGTGGATCAGATTGAGCAAGAGGAGGGACGACTGGATGTCCTCATTAATAATGCCGGTTATGCAGTAGGAGGTTTTTTTGAAGACTTGTCAGAGCAGGAAATCCGCGATCAGATGGAGACAAACTTTTTCGGTGTGCAGAAGATGACTCGTGTAGCCCTACCCCTCATGCGCAAAACTGCTGCCGGTAATAATGGTGGAATCAAGATCCTAAACATTTCCAGCTCATCCGGTCGTTCCTCATTCCCCGGATTGGGAGCTTATGGTGCATCAAAGTTCGCCCTGGAGGGGTTTAGTGAAAGCCTCTATCACGAATTGCTACCGTTCGGGATTCATGTGGTTCTTATCGAACCCGGCTCTTTCCGAACCAAGATCTTCACCGAAAATGCCCATAAGGCTGGAAAGTCAGAAGATTCAAACAGCCCCTATTTTAAATATACTAATGCCTTTCGAGACCACCTCCGGCGAATGGTCAAATCCAAAGATGGGATGGGAAATCCTGAGGATGTGGCTGCTTTAATTCAAAAAGTGGTCAATACCAAAAGACCAAAACTGCGTTATGTCATAGGGGGTCAGTCCCGTTTAAGGCTGATTCTTCGTGCACTACTTCCGGATTATACGTTTGCCCGTATTATGCATAAACGATTGTTCGGGGAGCTCGAATAGGTTAGATCAGTGCTGACAGCTTAATTATCTTTAGCGTTGAATCCGATACTTCGATCGAATGGCGAAGGGAAATCAAAACCTTCCCGGTAAGGGAAGTGCACAAGTGTAGAAATATTTCGCCACTGTATTTGCACTGAAGCGCAGAATTTCTCCCGTGTCACTTTTTCCGGAGGAAGGGGTTTACCTTCTGAATCTTCTGATATTACCACTTCGAAGTTTGGGTGCTCTACCCACAATCCAAATTCGTCATAACCAATAACCTTGGCGTAGAATCTATCCTGGTCGATACCGGCAGTAGCCAGTCCTTCGGCATTTTCTACAACGATGAGTACAACATCATTGACGATATCTTCAATCTTCATCATCTTGCTGGGGTCTGCGAATGCCATTATCCTCTCCTAAAGTTACTCTAAAGTAATGATTATTCTGTTTCAATCAAACTTCCTTATGGCACTTTAGTGTGATTTCAATTGGTCATTGCCATTGAAAATGACATAGATTTACTGGTCATTAGCCTTGATTAAAGGCCACTTACTGATAGCTTAAATAATATATCCGGATTTCTTTGTCCGAAATATATTGCAATCTACTTTCAGTGTATTTATTTTCCGACCTGCTTGTCAGTAAATAGTAACATGTGTTCATAGAAAAAAATGGAGGGAATAATGAAAAAACTACTTTTTCTGCCTGTAGTGTTGTTATTAGCAACTCAATTTGTTTCAGCAGATACTTGTATTGAATGTCATACAGAAATCACGCCTGGGGTTGTAAACGACTGGCAACTTAGCAAACACTCTGGTGAGGAAATTGACTGTATTGCCTGTCACGGTGAAGATCACACCACTAACGATGATTTTTCAATGGCTGGGATTCCCACACCTGAAACCTGTGCGGAGTGTCATGAGGATCAGGTCAGCCAATATAAAGCTGGGAAGCATTCAATTGCCTGGGCTGCCATGAAAGCTATGCCCACTACCCACTTCAAGCCTATGGAACTTATTGATGGTGGAAAAGGGTGCGGCGGCTGTCATAAAATCGGAATAAAATCAGAGGATGAAATCAGTCAGCTAAAAGCAGATGGTCACACATTTGGTTCTGCCTCCTGTGATGCTTGTCATACCCGCCATGTGTTTTCATTGGAAGAAGCCCGTCAGCCGCAAGCTTGTCAAACCTGTCATATGGGATTTGATCATCCACAGTGGGAAATGTACTCATCCTCAAAACATGGAGTACGTTACCTCCTGAAGCAGAATGGGATTCTTCCTGAGGATGCCGCTGCTCCCACCTGTCAGACTTGCCACATGGTTGATGGTGATCACGAAGTCAGGACTGCCTGGGGATTCCTGGCGGTGCGTACAAATGGATTGGCACCTTATCCCGGCGAGAGTGATGAATGGTGGGCTGACCGTGTTACGATTCTTCAGGCACTTGGTGTGTTGGATCCAGAAGGCAATCCCACGGGGAGGCTTGATGTGGTTGCCGGAGCTCAAGTAGCGAGATTAAGCGCCGAGGAATTTGATAAAGAACGTAACAAAATGATCGCTGTGTGCAGTGAATGTCATTCCGAGAATTATGCGAGGGCAGAGCTGGAAAAGGGTGATGACATTATTCGCAGAGGCGATGAACTGTTAGCAGAAGCCATCAGAATTATTGCAGGGCTGTACGAAGAGGGATTGTTAGTAAAACCGGAGAACTACAGCTACAATTTCCCGGATCTTCTAACTTTCCACGATGCACCAACTTCTATTGAACAGACGCTATTCGTCATGCATCTGAAACATCGGATGCGTCTGTTCCAGGGGGCATTTCATAACAATCCAGATTACACGTTGTGGTATGGCTGGAATGAAATGATCATGGACCTTACAGAAATCAGAGAGATGGCAAAAGAGATAAGGGAATCACATAAAAAAGGAATATTCTCAAAGCTGTTTAAATAATTGAGGGACAAGATTATTCTCCTTAACTTGAATGCCTTACTTCAGTAGGGCATTCTTATTAAAGGACATTAATGTAACTTCAAATAGAGGTACTTAAATGAATAAGCTGCTTGCTCTATTGGTTCTTACGGTTACGATTTATGGGCAGGAGTATGTGGGGAGCCATAAGTGTAAAGCGTGCCACAGGAAATCCTCCAGCGGTGCTCAGTATAAAGTATGGGAAAAAACAAATCATGCACACGCATTTGAGACGCTAAAGACTGATGAGGCTATACAGGTGGCTAATGAACATGGCATAAAAGGTAATCCATGGGAAGCTCCTGAGTGTGTAATTTGTCATACGACAGGATTCGAGAATGGTGGCTATGAAATAAAAGACGCTGTCTTCTGGGATCAGGTTGACAGTAGAGGCAGACCTGCGAAGGATGTTAAGCGTATGACAGGACTGCAAGGCGTTGGATGTGAAGTTTGTCATGGCCCCGGCAGCGAATATAAATCTAAGAAAAAGATGGAAGCCATTTTCCAAGGTGTGCTGGATGGGGAAGAATTGGGTATGTTTGTACCATCTGAAGAAGTGTGCCTGCAGTGTCATAACTCCGATGCTCCCAGTTTTAATGGATTCGACTATAAAGAGAGCTATCATATAATTGCGCATCCTTATCCAGATGGGTTTCGTGAAGCAGAGGCGGTAGAGAAATAGACGTGACGAACATTATGAGTAATAGCAAACCTCCCAGCCGGAGATCCTTCCTTGAATGGATGATTCGCGGTGGCGTGATTGCGTGGATGGGGAGTATCCTCTATCCGGTGTTCAGATACCTTATTCCACCACGTGTTCCTGATCTGAATATCAATCAGGTAGAAGTAGGAGTGATTGATGGCTTTCCGAATAGTTCATCTAAGATTATCCGAATGGGGCGGAAGCCAGTTCTAGTGTTGAGGAAGAAAAACGGTGAGTTCAAAGCTATGGAAGCAACCTGTACACATTTGGACTGCACTGTTCAATTTACGCCAGAGACTGAACTTGTCTGGTGTGCTTGTCATAATGGATTGTATGATGTTGAAGGACGTAATATCTCCGGCCCACCACCTCGCCCACTAGGTCGGTTTGATGTGTTCGTTAAAAACGATAAAGTAATTGTAGCCAAAATCGAACAGTCATGATGACAAAACTGTACCGATGGGTTAGTGAACGGCTTGAACTTGATTCCGTCCGCCAGTTCGCAATAAAAAAGCGTGTCCCAATTTTCTATGGCACTGTTTGGTATTATTTAGGTGGAATATCCCTCTTCCTTTTTGCGGTCCAACTAGTGACGGGAATCCTGCTTGTCCTGTACTACCAGCCTGGAGCAGAGACTGCTTTTGAAAGTGTAAAACTAATCGTTGGCAAGGTTCAATTTGGCTGGCTGATTCGTGAAGTTCATAGTTGGTCAGCAAACCTTTTCATTCTGTTTGTCTTCCTGCATATGTTCACAGTGTTTTTTGCAAAAGCATATCGGAAACCTCGTGAGATGACTTGGATGACTGGTATGATTCTTCTATTGTTAGGACTGGGTTTTGGATTTTCCGGTTATCTCCTTCCTTGGAATAAATTGGCCTATTTTGCCACAAAGGTAGGATCCGATATTGCCGGTTCTATTCCCTGGGCCGGAGAGTTTTTCTTGCGTGTCCTGAGAGCGGGGGATGAAGTGACGGGTGCCACCCTAACGAGGTTTTACGGCATCCACATAGCACTTATTCCCGGTATTTTCACAGTGTTTCTGGTGATACACTTGTTACTGGTGCAGGTTCAGGGAATGAGTGTACCACCGGAAATTGAAGTGACTCCAGATATAAAACGGAAATCCATCCCCTTCTTTCCTGATTTTGTCTTGCGTGATTTCATGGTGTGGTTGATTGTGCTCAATATTATTGCTTTACTTGCAGTGTTCTTCCCGTGGGAATTGGGTGAAAAAGCGGATCCTTTAGCTCCCGCTCCGGCTGGTATTCGTCCTGAGTGGTATTTTGTGTTCATGTTTCAAACACTTAAGTTAATCCCTGCCCATGTCTGGTTTATGGAAGGAGAACTGCTCGGGATCACACTTTTTGCTTTGGGTGGTCTTGTTTGGTTTTTTGTACCCTTTTTAGACCGTAAAGCTAAAACTGGTCTTCGCTCAAGGTTTTGGAATTGGTTTGGCTTAATATTGATTGTCTATATAATTATTATGACTCTATGGGGCTACTTGGTATGAAACATTCAAGCATTACTCTACTTATCCTGATTATAGCAACTGTCGTTTATCCTGATACTCCTCATACACAAGATTCCTGTATTGAGTGCCATCAGCTCTTGGACGAAGAACTGGAGGCGGAAGAACAAATTCTGAAAAACGTTTTTCAGGATATTCATTTGAAAGTGGGATTGAGCTGCACAGACTGTCATGGTGGCAATCCGGATGCTTATGACGACGAGGACGAGGCCATGTGGGATGATCCTACTTTTAGAGGTGAGATTGCACGAAAGGATCAACCCGAAATGTGTGGTTCCTGCCACTCAGATCCGCAGTATATTCGTCAGTATTCTGCATCTGTAAAGACTGGCCAAGTAGATCAATATTGGACGAGTCAGCATGGGAAAGATCTACGTAATGGTATTGATAAAGTAGCAACATGCACCGATTGTCACGGCGTCCATGGAATATATCCGGTGAAAGATCCCCGCTCTCCGGTCTATCCATTGAATGTTCCCTCAACTTGTGCCCAGTGTCATAACGATGTTGAATACATGGCTGAATTTGACCTGCCCACCGATCAATACTACCAGTATCGTACATCGGTTCATGGGATAGCGCTTCTGGATCGGCAGAGTATTGGTGCTCCGGCTTGCAATGATTGTCATGGGAATCACGGTGCTTTACCTCCCGATGTAGTGCATATAGCTGATATTTGCGGTACTTGTCATGTGAATAATAATCGACTTTTTCAAAACAGCCATCTTAAGAATATTTTCCTGAAGAAAGGTTTTGGACAATGTGAGGTCTGTCACGGCAACCATGGTATTAAACACCCATCGGATGAATATTTGAATTGGGAGCAGGGGGCCGTATGCGTGCAATGCCATAAAAATACTGGAGACCC
>CAZHRR010000001.1:0-15977 GCA_964534955.1 uncultured bacterium | reverse complement strand
CCCAAAGAATTAGCCGATTTGTTTTACCAAATAATTGATAGTTTAAAACATCAGATTAGTTTGGCCGAAGAGTTGGTGGGACAGGCAGAACGGAAGGGCATGGAAGTATCCGACCTCTATTTTCCTTTGGAAGAATCCCAAAGAGTACTAATTCAAACCCGTACGAATATCCACAGTTTCAATAAAGAGTATGTAGATTCGCTGTCGGTACCAGGATTTGAAGCCGTTCAGGCCGCCATTATTGGAGCCAACGCCAGCATGGATGAATCTCTCTTCCGCCGAAAGTGGCTATTCCTCTTTTCTTTGATTATTACTTTTCTTATCGTGACAGTGGGTTTGAAAATCAAGCGATTGAACCGCCAGAGATAGACGTGTTTAGTGAATGGTTAGTAGTTCGAGGAATTCCTCTTCTGTAAGGATATTAACTGAAAGTTCTTCCGCTTTTCTAAGTTTGGATCCTGCCCCCGGCCCTGCTACCAGATAATCTGTCTTACTGCTCACTGACTTAGCTGCTCGCCCACCCATGTTGCGTATTATCTCCTCCGCTTCATGTCGAGTAAATTTTTCCAGCGTACCCGAAAAGACGAATGTTTTGCCTTCTACTGTCGAAGGTTCTCCTACCGACATTTCAGGTGCTGCGGGATTTACTCCTCTGGATAAGCAGTCAGAAATTGTCTTACGATTCTCGCTGCTGCCGAAGAAGTTGACAATAGATTCCGCTACAATGGGTCCCACTTCGTCCACTGCTTCAAGTTCCTCTACAGTTGAATCTGTCAGAGCATCAAGAGAGCGGAATTTCCTGGCCAGAACGTCCGCCAGATGTTCGCCCACATTGCGAATGCCAAGTCCGTAAATGAATCGAGATAGTGTAGAATTCTTGCTGGCGTTAATAGCATCTATCAGGTTCTGGGCTGACAGGTCGGCCATTCGCTCCAATCCAGCCAGTTGTTCCTTTCTCAAAGAGAAAATATCAGCATAGCTGGTAACGAGCCCGCTCTCAATAAGTTGATTCACTAATTTACTCCCAAGACCGTCGATGTCCAGTGCTCGTTTTGAGGCAAAGTGTTCGACCCTTCTTTTCACCTGAGCTGAGCAAGTTACGTTCTGACATCGTGCTACGGCTTCGCTTTCCGGACGTATAATCTCAGCACCACAGACAGGGCACTCAGTAGGAAACACATATTTTTCGGTATGTTCAGGACGTTTATCCGTAATGACCTTCACAACTTCAGGTATCACATCTCCAGCCCTCTGTATGAGAACGGTGTCGCCAATGCGGATACCCTTGCGATTGATTTCATCCTGATTATGAAGAGTGGCTCGACTGACTGTAACTCCGCCAACATTGACTGGCAGCAGGTGAGCTACAGGCGTAACGGCTCCCGTCCGGCCCACTGATGGTACGATATTTTCGACTACGGTAGTCGCCTGTTGGGCTTTGAACTTTCCGGCGATTGCCCATCTGGGAGACCGGCTTCGGATTCCCAGTGTCTCCCGCTCGGAGGTGTCGTTAACTTTGATTACAACTCCATCTATTTCGTAGGGAAGAGTGTTGCGTTTTTCTTCCCACTCCTCGTAATAGGCAATAGCCTCCTTAATACCTGTGCAGATAGAGATATTTGGATTGATCGGGACTCTCCACTTCTGCAGTTGATGGAGACTTTCCTGATGAGAGGCGAGGGATTCTCCTTCTGTAGAGGTCAATTCATAAGCGTAAAATTTTAACGGTCTATCTGCGGTAACCGTAGAGTCGAGTTGACGGAGGCTGCCTGCTGCTGCATTCCGGGGGTTGGCAAATATTGGTTCCCCTGCTTCTTCACGTTTGCGGTTGAGGTACTGGAAGGACTCCTTTTCCATAAATGCTTCACCCCGGATTTCCACTCTCGGCGGTACCCCTTTGCCCTGCAGGCGGAGAGGGATAGTACGGACGGTACGCAAGTTCCGGGTGATATCTTCTCCAGTCCTGCCGTCACCCCGTGTAGCGCCTGTGGATAGTACACCATTTTCGTAAACGAGGGAAACTGCCAAGCCGTCAAGCTTTGGCTCAGCCACATAACTGACTTCATCACGACTGCCCAGAAGCCGCTTGACTCGATCGTCAAATGCCGCAAGCTCATCCCGGTTCATAGCGTTATTCAGGCTTAGCATGAGTGACCGATGGGTGATAGAGCCAAACTTGTCGAGAGGAGGCGCACCAACCCTCCGGCTGGGAGAGTCGGGAGTTTTCAGCTCCGGATGTGCTTCCTCAAGCTCCAGAAGTTGCCGGAAGAGGTTATCGTATTCTGCGTCAGAAATCTCTGGATCATCGAGGACATAGTAGCGATAGTTATGCCGCTCGATCTGCTGGCGAAGATCTTCCCACTTGTAGTGAATGGAAGACTCAACCATGATTACAGCCCCTTGAAATATTTTAGGGGATCCACAGGCTGCAGGACCTTTGGTGAAATGTGACCGGAGCTGTCAAGCGGTGTAGCGTGGATACCGTAGCCAGTTTCGGTGACGACAAAGAAATACTTGAACTTCTCACCAGAATGGATAACCGGATCGTACTTGAAGCGGTAACGTCCCCGATGCCATTCCAATTGTTCTACTTGATACTGAGACATCTGTACGGTGCGGTAAAAGATGGAGGCAGAATTGATATTTTCGGCAGGGATGTCCACAAACAGCTCCAGGTAGTAAGGTCTATCCTGGAATACAGGCAGCTTCAAATGGTGTGTGAGTGCCGAAGATTGTGGGAAAGTAGTGGTGAGTAAAGAATCGGCATTTTGCGCAGTCAGATTTATTAAGAGGAAAAGGGGGGGAAAAAAGAATTGACGGATAAGACTGGTATTGCTCAGGAGAGAATCTCCTCAAGAGTTGAAAGAACTGTGAAACGCTGGTTGTCCTTAAGAGTGAATGTTTTATGGATATAGTTATCGTCAACTACATTGTATTGAGATTTGTAGAACTCTCTGCGCACAGTTATATCATTTAAAGCCATGATAAGTTCTTCAATGTCTTCATCAGTGGTATAGAGGGCAAAACTTGCTCGTACCATACCGCGTTTCAGGTGGAAGACAGCTTCGAAATCCTCCATAGGGATATCCTCGGTGGCTTCAAGGAGATCATCCATGATCATTTCCTTCACATACGGATGAGCGCAGAAGCATTCGTTCCGTACGGCAATTCCGAAATAGTCATTCAGAACAGCTGCTACCAATCCGTGATCCATCCCCTTGATGTTGAAGGAGACAGATGCCGTCCGCTCACAGATATCCGGATCAGATTCGCCGTAGATTTGGATTTCAGAGTTGGTTTTCATTCCTTCTATTGCTGCTCGGATCAGCCCTTCTTCCTCCTTCTGCAGGTAGTCCATCCCAATGTGATCAAGCACATCTATTGCGGCAGCAAGAGCAACGGCTCCGGGGATATTAGGCGTTCCTGCTTCTTCACGATCCGGGAAGAAGCTCTTAACCTCGTAGCGGTCCATATAAACATCCTGAACCATCCCGCCGCCCACTTCTTCCGGTTCGATCTGGCTCAAGAGATCCTTCCGGGCAATGACCACACCCGGGGAACCGGGAACATATGTTTTGTGACCGGAGAAGACGAGGGCATCAATATTTTGAGCCGGATTTTCTGGTATTGTCATATGAACAGGCATATGTGCCAGCATTTGCGCACCGTCTACCAGCATGAGGGCGCCATATTTATGAGCTATTTCAGCGGCTTCGTTGACAGGATTAACAATGCCGGTGACATTGCTGACTCCTGTAAGAGCGACATAGTTCACTCTCCCTTCATTTTCTTTCAGCAACTGTTCAAGCGAATCGAGGCAAACGCACCCCATCTTGCCATCCATGTCCTTCACAGGAGTGTGGATTACCTCTTTCATATGCTTACGGTGCGGGAGGTCATTTGAGTGATGTTCCATGAGTGAGACGACTGCTATTTCCTTATCCGGACGGATATCCCGAAAGACGCGTGCCAACCGGTTAATTCCAGACGTAGTACCGCTGCCGGTAAAGAAACAGGTGTAAGTGTCAACATCTGCGTGCGCGAAATTGAGTATCCTGCTATGTGCCCAGTTGTATTCCCGGGTAGCAATCTTGGCATCAAAATGGAGAAGGCTATGGGTATTGCCGTAGTGGTGATAAAAGCGCTCAAGTACTTCATGGGCTGCTTCCATCATGAGGGTGGTTGCGGTGGAATCAAGATATATCCGTCTGCGTGTCTCTCCGGTAGCCAATGTGTACTGCGTATCGAGCCCGATGAATCTGCTGCGGACTTTTTCAAAGAGAGACTTGGCGTCTTTATATTTGGGTTCCATGAGAGAAAATTTACGGGAGAGGCGAGAGAGAGGCAATCGAAAGGGTGATCTCAAATTCCAGCATTGATTTGTACATCTTCCACCGATTACCCTGTAAAAAATAAATCGGGCAGGAAATAATAAAACTCACCCCCGCCTTCGGCCACCCCTCTCTTCATAAGAGAGGGGCCGGCCTGCCCGACTTTGCCATTCAGGCGGGGGGTGAGTTTGTTCCCGGGGATGAGTTCAATCAATTGCCATCTCCAATATCCCTACTAGGACTGTCTTCAAACCATTCATTACCTCCTCGGATTTGCAACGGAAAAACTCTATGTCGAGGAGTTCAATCAATTCTTGCCCCATCCTGTCGTATTCCTGAACATCTTTTCTTCTGTGGATACCACCATCTATCTCAACTACCAGTCTTTTTTCATGACAGTAGAAGTCAACGACACTTCTCCCGAATGGATGCTGACGAAGAAACTTCAATCCTGCTAACTGTCTGTTCCGTAGTGCCTGCCACAATATCTTTTCAGACTCAGTTGAGTTCCTGCGAAGCTCCCGGGAAACAGCTGTTATGTGGTCTGGAGCATAATGCTCTGCAAATTCACCTTCGTAATAGTCTGAACTTCTGATGTTTTTAGACTTGCTCATGAACTAACCTTTTCCTAACTCACCCCCTTTCCCAAAGGGACTCCCTTTGCGAGCACTGCGTGAAGCCCCCTCTCTTAGAAATAGAGGGGGATTGTGGAGTTCTAAATCATTTCTTGTCTTCCCTCTCTTCATAAGAGAGGGACCGAGGGTGAGTTCAATCCTCTTCCTCTTCATAACCCTGATCTTATGAAGAAGAGGGGGGAAACACTCAAAAAACAACGGTTTATGAAAATATTTTCACTTATTAAGTGAATAAGTTAATCAATCTAATTGCTGGAGTTACAATCTGTTGCGTTGTCAAGATGCTTCCAATATCGGAATTAAGGGTGATGACCCCCTCAAGTACTTAACCTCCTGTCTGCAACTCCACAGGCAGAATCAACGTTTCAAGGTTTGTGTTCTCCTAAAATAGGTTTAAATTAATCTTAGATGGCTTCTAAATTGATTAGAAATTCTAAAGGAGGTATCTTGAATGTCATTGAAAGTTAAAGAGATTGAAGAAGAAGCGCTTCGGCTTCCTTCTAGTCATCGGGCACAATTAGCGGAATACCTTATCAAAAGTTTAGATGAGGATGAAGATCCTGAGGCAGAGAAGTTATGGGTTGAAGAGGCTGATCGTCGTTATCAGGAATACAAGAAAGGAAAGATCAAAGCGAAATCAGCAGAGCGCGTGTTTAAAGAGGCTCGATCAAAACTTGAATGAAGCGTGTTGTATTTCTTCCTGAAGCCGAGCAAGAAATGCTCGAAGCTGTGGAATACTATGAATTTTATGCAGATGGTCTGGGCGAGGACTATCTCAAAGAAGTAGAAAGAGCAGTTGCTGCGATTGAAGAGTCACCGAAGACGTGGTCAATTGTTGAAGGAGAGCTAAGACGACGTCTCGTAAAAAGATTTCCTTTCGGTATCTTATACTATGTTGATCCAAACGAAATTGTAGTTGTTGCTGCAGCACATCTGCGACGTAAGCCAGGATACTGGAAAGACCGGATATAGGATTCTTACGTTTTCTTCATTGTTTGAACCTTGATTTATCGGATTATATTGATTGCCATGATTATCTGCAGGATTCCGTGGAGAAGAATCAAGATCATCAAGTGAATCGGTCGAATCATACCCGACTGAACGACGAAGACGGGCGGGGTTAAAATGTTAGACAAAGTTCCCTCCCCCTGAAATTAACCATGTGTCGTTAATAGTGTAGTTTAATCTTTCCGTATATACAGTTTCAAAAAGTCTGTGCCATAGATTATCAATAAAAGCAAGTTGAGGAAGATTTACAACATTTTCGGGGAATCCTTTTGAACAATTTCTATTTAAGATGAATAATTCAGGATAAATGATAACCTCTTGAAGATGCTTTTGCAATGATGATCTATTGTCAGTTCATTGAGGGGGAATGGGACAGCGGGTATGAATGATCCCGCATCACAGACACTAAGAATCTCTAACTTATTAAGTCTACGTTGATTTCTCGTTGGAGCCTCTTGAATTCGGGATCTCCTGTGAGAAGTGTCGCATCGAAGTGTTTAGCCATTGCCGCAGCGAAACAATCCGCATAGGCAATGGGGTATACACTTTTTAATCTGGCAGCAGAAAGAGCCATTGTCTCATCAACCTCCACCCATGAAACAGGCCACGACTTCACAAGTGCAAAGGAGGTGGCTGCTTCATCATGGGGAAACCGTCGAAACAGATTGTAATACACTTCACCGAGATTTATGATATTGCCATACAGTTTCATATCGGTCGACTTTGCTAATCGAAGTATTTCTTCAATACGGTCACTACCTTCTTCATCCATTAGATATGAAAGTATTACGAAGCTATCCAGCACAAAGATGCTACTACTCATTAATTGATTCTTTCTGTTTATCTAACTTTCGTCCCTCTTCCAAGATCTCTTTGGCGGTGAGATCAGACTTTAGGATTCCGCGAGAATCTCCAATAGGGTCATCAGAGACCGGGATAAGGACAATTTCACCACCAAGATCGACAAACTCGACCATTGATTGCGGTTTAATGCCGTATTTTGCTCTCACCTTTGCAGGTATAACAATAGAGCCTTTTTCGGATACTTTTACGATCATTGTTAAACGAATCTCATATTTGTTGGTTAATATTACCCAGTGTTGGGGAAAATAGCAACAACAGATTTTCCGACATTTTCTAAAACCCCTTTGATTATTCATAAGAACTCAGAACTATATAGAGAACCACTGAAAGTCCGAATGGGTCGTAGGTGGTGTTTTCTTTTAGTTCATCTAGGATAAACCACGATATCGTATTCATTCCTTTTGGCAGCTTTCAAATTCAGAACTGGTTTAAGTTTTTCATAGCAAATTTTATAGGAGCAGACGACTTCAATTCGTGTGGTTTTCATTGTCGTATAAATATTTCTCTCACCACGAAATAAATCGAATAGGTATAAGAAACATATTATTACTCTGGTATCAGATATCCGCATTAATATTTTAGGTACTTCACCGATTAGTGTGGGTAGTCATATTAATTTATGAAGAAAAAAGACGAACTCACCCCCCGCCTGAATGGCAAAGTCGGGCAGGTCGGTCCCTCTCTTATGAAGAGAGGGAAGAAAAAACAATGTTTTTGAATGTTTTCCCCCTCTGCTTTATCCGCAGGATCCTGTGGATAAGAGAGGAGGTGGACACCGACGGTGGACGGGGGTGAGTTAGAATAATTTTAGAGATTCAACATACGATTAATCATTGCCGGATTAATAGCTTACTATGACTTAATGTATCGGGATACCTGAAAGTAGGAAACGTCGGAGGGTAGGATCAATGATTCGGTAGGTAAGATTGGTTTTCTCGATAATAATAGAAGATGTCATTATGTCAATTATGTTCTTAAGAGAGGCATCATTTAGTGTTTCACCTGTGTGCGCTTCTATAGCTCTCCGGACTTCGGACCAAGTGGATTGGACTGCGATTGCCCTTAGAGCAGTAAGATGTATTGTTCGATTTTTACCTTCAAGATAGCGCTGGATCACACGTTTCTGAATTTTGAAAGATTCGCCTTCCGTAAGGGTAAGAGCCTCTTTATGTGAGAGTCCTGAAATCGTTACAGCGTTTCCATATAATGTAAGCCATCCAGGAATGCCACCAAACCTATCGATAACTTCATCAATGTTTTCATTTGGGACCACTATATTTTGCTCTTTGAATCCTGCTAACAGGAATGCCTTAGACAGTGATTTATCGAATGTACCAACGCTTATTTTTACAGGACTTCTACCATATAGGGGGGAATGCGAATCCGGTTCCAAGAGGGATTTGACAAGACCTAAATAGGAACCGGTGAAGCAGAATGTAATGTTCGGGTAGGTCGCAAAAATGTTCGCGAGAATATTTAATAGGTGCCCAGACACCGTTTTTAATTCTTGTAATTCGTCCAGAATAATGACGAGTTCATCAGAGTGCTCTCCCAAAACAGAGAGAAGATTGAAGGTTATGTTTACAGGGCGTTGGTTAGTAACCAGTGAAAGTCCCATGGGACCTACGTTTAAACCATTGATACGGGTCAAAAACTGTTTCACTTTTTTGTACAGGTCGGAAGATTCATTTATTACCTGCACAATAGCAGTGAGCAGCCCAATGACTGAATTTATCCCCCTAAGATTTATATAGAGAGGGACGACTCCTTGTCTTTCCATACCACACTTGGCAGCCTTAACCAAGCTGGTTTTTCCGATCATTCTGCTTCCGAGTATTGCAACCCATCGGCGATTCTCAATATGTTTTATAACTTTGGAAAGATCGGTATCCCTTCCATAAAGAGATTCTGGTGTTTCTTTTGGATGAAGATCGAATAACATTAAATGACTTCCTTAAGTACTTAAGTAGCTCCCTAAACATAATAATTTGTTTTGAAGTAGGAAATCTTTATCTACCACCGGTGATGTAGTGTCCAACTTCAAAGATTACGATAATTTTGGGTGTGGGTTAAGTACTTAACCCCCTCCCACAATGTGAGCAGTGTTAACTGTCTAGTTTTCCGTAGAGCTTCTTCAATCCGAAAAGAGCAGCGATACCTGTAACAGTTCCTGCAATGGTATCAATTGCATAGTGATAGGTGCAAGCCACCGTGGAGATCAGGATCAGTACAACAACAGTGACAAAGAACCATTTCAGTCTTGGGAACCAGAATGTGGAGTACCAGCCGGCAATTACAGCTGCTGCTGCGTGGGTGCTAGGGAATGCAGCGCCTCCCTGATTCACTGCTGAAGAATAGATGAAATTCATGATGGGGATGAACAGTATGCCGGAGGGCATGATTTCCTCCCGGAGGGGGATAGGACCTGAGGAAGGGAAGAGAATACAGATCCAGTAGTGAATAAACATACTGGCACAGACAACAAACAGGTATTCATTCACTCGTTTGTACCGCCTAAGCTGGGCTACCAGGACCGGAATGAAGAATAGCAAATAATAACTGAAGTAGGAGGCGTGGAGAAACTCCAGTTTCAACATGTTAAGAGACTCAGGTATGGATATATAGAGCTGGTACGGAAAAATGGCCAGTTCCCACGACTCCAGCAGAGGGTCCAAATCCTGGGGGATGACGGTATGACGGAGAAGTCCCACCTCCGGATAGAACCATACCAATAACGCTAACGGATATAAGGTCTTAACCCAAGATATAATTGAATTGGAGCTGTCAAAATCATTAGTTGCCAGCCATACAACACCTCCAAAGATAGCTGCGTGGATTATCAGTATAGACGACCAGTCTGGGAGTTTCCCGGCAGAGAGGAGGATGTGCAGGGTGATAGTAAAGTTGTAAAAGAGAACGGCTGCGTCAACTGGCCGCAGTCTGTTCCATCTGGTTAGAGCCATCCTATCTCCCGGTACCACTCTGCAGTTTCGCGGAGCCCTTCTTCAGCAGTAATCTTGGGAGTATATCCGAGCTCTTCCTGAATCCTCTTGCCGTCGCAGATCCACGCCCTCTGAGCCAGCTCGCTATACTTGCTGAGGTTCAGGAAAGATCGCTTGCCGGTTATTTTCTGAATCATATGCACTGAGGCGATGGAGACAAACGCCAGAGCCAAGGGAAGCTTCAGAGGGACAGCCCAAGTGTTGAGAGCTTTTGCAACCTCATTTTGAATATCCAGCCATGACCGGGCAGGGATACCGTCGTCAACGTAGTAGTAGCTTCCGCTGATTGTATTTCCTTCAGCCATCAGAATCATAGCCTGTACCAGATCACTGACGTGAATGAGTGTGGCGTAACGGTGGCTCATTCCCAAGTTGATTTTCAGATGTCTCTGCACAATCCTGAAAAATGTGAGCAGTCCTTTATCACGGGGGCCGTAGACAATGGGAGGCCGGATGGCAACCGTATGAAGCCGGTCGCTGTAGCTGAGCACTGACTCCTCACCCCGGAGTTTGGATGCGCCGTAATCTGAGACGGGCTGACTAGGATCTTCTTCTGTCAGGGGGTGCCCAGATGTAGTAGGGCCTCCGGCGGCAAGGGACGAAACGTAGATCACTTTCTTTACATCGGTATTGTAGTGCAGGACGGCTTCCAGGATGTTCTCGGTGCCGCGGTAATTGGTGTTGTCAAAGCCCTGGGAGTCCCTGGCAATGACAGCACCGGCAATATGGAAAATGATGTCCTGGTTGGCAACGGCATCAGCCAGCGAGTCCTTGTCCTGTACGTCTCCTGTTACAAGCCGGGCGGGAGTTCCTTCCAGCCAGCGGAGATTACTGGTGGTCCGCACCAAAGCTGTGACATCATGCCCTGCGGCGGTCAGAGCATCCACTAGATGGCTCCCGATGAAGCCCGAAGCGCCGGTTACCAGTACTTTCATCCGCACGGATTATATATATTTATCGTAAATACGATATGTCTTATAAAGCTCGCATCCAAGTCGTTCCAGCACTCTGCGCATGGAAGCATTTGATTCAAGGATCCACGACATCTCAGCCCATTGGTATCCCTTCGCCAAACTCGCTTCCATGAGTTTATAGTACATAGCAGTATCCAGAGCCATGTGGCGGTACTCTTTTAACACACCCATGATGAGGACCCGGAGAGAGTCAATTTTTCGCTTATGCCACAGAATCTTGAGAAGTCCGAAGGGAAGGAGTCGTCCATTGGCGTGTTTTAGTGCAACATTCATATTCGGGACGCAAACGATTACACCAACCGGAGTACCGTTAGCTTCCGCCAGGAACACAAGATCTGGATCAAGAATCATCTTCAGCTCCTTGCCAATCTTGCGAAACTCGTCTTTGGTGAGAAGGACAGCACCCCAGTTTTCTGACCACGCCTGATTGTGGATGCTGTGGACACGATCCACCTCATTATCAAAATCTTTTATATTGACTGTCCGGATAAGGATACCGTGACGCTTTTCCAATATCTTCATAGCTCTTTTCAGTCGGTCGGGAATGTCTTCAGGTCGGGAGATGCGATAAGCGAATAAATCTTGAGCTTTCTCAAAACCATAAGATTCTATCAGCTCCTGATAATAGGGGGGATTGTAGGTCATCAAGAGAACAGGCGATAGGTCGAAGGCATCCACGAGCAATCCGCATTCGTCGTTAATAGTAAAATTCATAGGACCTCGAACTGCCTTCAATCCCTGATCGGAAAGCCACTCTTCAGCCCGCTGGAACAGGGTACGAGCTACTTCTTTATCGTCAATGCACTCAAAGAACCCGAAAAAGCCTGTACCGTCATTGTAAGTCTCCAGATGTCTTGAGTATTTGATGGCAGCGATACGTCCCACGATGCTGCCGTTCTGCTCGGCTGTGAACAGTTCTGCATCCGAGTGCTGAAAGAACGGATTTTTCTCGCGGTTGAGGAACTCCATCCTGTCAATAATGAGCGGAGGTACCCAGTTGGAGTTTCCTTTATAAATTTCCCACGGAAACTTGATGAAAGCTTTGAGTTCTGCCTTTGAATTGACTGTTCGGATGTTAATCATGATGTGTGGAGAATATAAATAATTCATCTGTAGGAGAGGATACAAAAAACCCACTACTGGTGATCCTTCTACATTGCATTACGAAGGACAGGTTGGTAAGGCCTTGGCGTAGGTCTCCCCATGGGGCGTGTACGACCAGGTTCCTAACCGTTCCGGCAACGGAGAAGCCCTACGGCGAGTCTGATGATAAGCGTTGGTCTACAGAAGCTGTGCGGGGCTGGCAGGTCCTCCCGAGGAGGGAGGCTGGCTCCAGAAGAATGAGGACGGGCAGTGAATAATCTACTTCATTCACTTTTCTACGATCTTCTTTTCCTACTTTTTCTAATGTGGCATAGGAAAACCTGACAGGTAGTCTTGCTCCTGTTGAAAAATATCCCAATGCAGTTGGGGTTTCTATCGGGGACAAGTTAGCGAGGCCATTCCTCCGAAGGTCACGTAGGACTCCTTGACAGGAGAGACCCTTTGGGTCACAGGCCACGCACAGCGTCCTGTGGACAGTCTCGCCTACCGGCTGAGATGCTTCGCAAAATGAACACGCTGAATCTTAGAAAGACGGCTTCCAAAGGATCCTGTGGAAAAGCTGCCTGTTTCAAAAGAACAGCACCCTTTAGGGGTTTCCAAGAACTTTTTATTGGAAGACCTCCCCTTTTTCCCCTCCTTGGCAAGCCTGCCCGACGATCAGGCGGGGAGGGGTGCAGGGGTGGTCTATACTTAGAAGTCCACCTGATTTTCTATAGCGACATCATCGGAGTCCGAAGTGGAAACCTGTTAAGTCGCCTTGCTCATGCTTGCCAGTTGTAGTGATAGCGAAGACTGGCCTGCCTGTCGTCCGTCTACATTCTTACGACGGACAAGTAGAGATTGTGCAGACAGGTAATGAACTTGTTAATCGTAGTGCAACGTAGATAAATGAAGGCACGGTCTCGCCATATACGTATTGCTTGGTGTTGCGAGAGCAGGTTGAAAAACCGTCTAAATTAATTAACTGGACAGATGAGTAGGAGAGATTAAAACGTCATTCTGACAGCGTTCTGTATCTCTCGTATGATTAGCAGGGCATCTGCACCACCTACTGTGTCCGTATGGCGGAACTTGCCGGTGATATCAGCTTTCATTATTCCTCGTTCGGAGCAGAGAGCCATGGCACTATATGCCGGATGTGTGCTGGAGACATCACTGAAACGGGACTGTGGTTCTCCGAAGTACCGGGTTTCAAGTCCCGGGTCACCAGAGATAGCTACTAGTATCCGGGCTACAGCCATGGCAAAATCGAGCCGCTTTACCGTCTCTTCGGGATGGAACTTGCCGTCGCTGCGAGGTTCCATTACACCCAGGCGGAGAGCATCGCTGATCCACCCTTCTGCCCAGTGGCCCTGAACATCGGGAGGAATCACATTGCTGCTCTGGCGGCTTGCATCGGCCGGAGAGACAAATTGGTTCCCGCCTGATGGGGCCATTCTATCGAAAATCTCCGTAAGTTTCAGCTCTTCAATAAAAAGTGCTGCCAGGTCGGCCCGGGTAATTTCTAAGACGAGGGCTACCTTGTTTCCTGTGATGGTCCCGGGCTTGGCCCGGTTGATCTTGTCGCTGAGTACCCACATCCGGTCTGCCTTTCCGGAGTAATCACCCTTGAGGTCAACGACAAGACGGAACTGGGCTTCAGCACCTGCGAAGTCGTAGCTGTAGAAATGAGCTTCACCTATATAATATTGAGCTCCTTCGTGATGCTTCTCAAGGTCCAGGGCGTACTCGAATTCTTTAATGGCTTTCTTATGCCACTTCTTGTATTCCTCGCGGTGAGCAATCCACAGCCTCCCTGCCAAAACGTGGACATCAGAATTTTTCTTGCCCTGATCGAGAGCCTCATCCATATACTTGAGGCCCTGCTTCAGGTCACCGTTAAGTCCGGTGGCAAGACCCAGTCCAGCCCAGCCAAGAGCGAACTTCTTGTCGAGAGCGACAGCCCGTTCAAATTCCTGGATGGCAGAGTTGTACTCCTTGTCCTCGAGATAGCGCATACCGGCACGGTAGTGGGATTCGGGTGTGTCAACGTACGATTTGGCTTTGGCTTTTGGTCCGCAGCTGACAACCAAAAGAGCAAGAATCAGCAGGGAAAAGACAGGTATATATTTTTTCATAGCGTAATCCTTTGATTTGACTTGCACAGGAATATAATGGCTTAGGCTGTGAAAAAAAATACCTTTGGGACAAAAATTGATGGAAGTCACAAAAATTAGGATTCCTGTTGAATTTTACTAACGATGGAGATATATTGACGACGACTTATACTACTTTGATTAATGTGGGGGAATTTGTGATGACTACCGCACGGTTGTTTCTGTCTTTTTTAATAACCACTTTGTGCCTTTCGGCACAGAGCAGCACCATTACAGTAGAAGGTATGGGAATGTCCGAAGATGCTGCTATTGAAAATGCTAAGCGTAACGCTGTGGAGATGGGTATCGGAACGGTCATGTCATCAGAAACTGTTGTAAAAAATTCAGTACTCTTTTCTGACAATATCTTCGCTAAAGCCAAAGGTTTCGTGAAAACCTATACAGTCAAGGATAAATATCAGGGTCCCGATGGGTTGTGGGTAGTAACGATTGATGCAGCGGTGACAGAGATTCTTGACCAAGTGTTAAACGATGAACTCGCCGTCCAGACACTTCTCAATGCCATGAACCGGCCCAAGCTTGTATTCTTGGTCAGAGAAGACAATCTGATCGACAATACTCCCACTGACTTCGCAGAAACAAAGCTGCTGAGCATGTTTTACGACAAGGGTTTTGATGTAGTAGATCGACAACTGGTTGCCGCCCTGAAGGGAGAGCAGGACTATGAGAAAGCTTTGAAAGGCAATGTAGCTGCCGCAGCACAGATAGCCAACCAGCTGGGTGCTGATTTGGTGGTTATCGGCACGGCGAAAATCTCTTCGGGGGGCAAAGTGTATAGTATGACCTCTGGTCAAGCCGACATTAATGCCAAAATTGTCCGTGGTGATACCGGTGAGATTCTGGCGATAGTTCCTCAGGCCCGGGGGAAGAAGCCGCATATTTCACCATCTACTGCGGGTATTAATGCTGTTAATGAAGCGGCGGAGATACTCGGGCATGATATTATCGGGCAGCTTATCCGGAAATGGAGCAGTCAGCAGGCAAATGCCATCAACGTTTTTATCGTTCTGAAGAACGTGGATTTCATGTCGTATATGAACTATGGCGCTTACCTGAAATCGCAGACCATTCCCGGTATTCGCGATGCCTTCGATAAGGGGCTCAACGAAGGTGTGGCAGAGTTTCAGATTCTTTACGAGGGGAAGTCCCAGAACCTCGCCATGCAGCTTATGCAGATGCAGTCAGATTTGGTGCAGATCAAGATTACGGGACTTTCCGGCAATCGCATTTCTGCAGAAGTGGTACAATAATTTTAGGAGGATATCGCTATGAGATTCTTGCTTGCTTTAATTATGATTCTTCACTCTTTCCTCTCTGCCCAATGGGGCTGGGGAGCCAACGATGCCGTTGAAGAAGTGGATAACGGCGCTATGAATTACTCTACAGGCTGGGTTACCTCTACCGGTATCGGGGCTATCAGTCCGCTGGCTCAAAATCCCGGGATGGCTCGGGCTACTGCCGTTAGGGCGGCAAAGATGGATGCTCTCCGAAATCTGCTGGAAGCGGTTATGGCAATTACAGTTACATCGGAGACGACTGTCCGGGGTTCTGCTATCGAGAATGATGTGATCAAGACGAGTGTAGAAGGAATGGTGAAAGGTGCCAAGATGTTGGACTTGAATGGCGATGGGAAAATCGACTATTCCAGTGATATCCGCTACCTTAGTGATACTTCCATAGAAATTGAAATGGGTGTGCACATGTCCGGAATATCGAGCATTGTACTCCCGCCAACGGGCTATGCGGAAGCTCCGGCACCTGCAGAAGGGGCGCCGCCACCTGCCGCAACATCTGCTCCTGCCTCCGGGTCAACAACAGGATTGATCATTGATGCCAGGGGCATCGGTACCCGCCCGGCCATGTCACCAAAGATTCTTGACCAGAATGGTGGTGTCGTTTACGG